>SKVN01000074.1 GCA_007129405.1 Kiritimatiellia bacterium | reverse complement strand
GGTTCGGCTGATGCCATCTATAACAGGTGGGAAGTTGGAGAAGCAGAGGGTTCTACCTTTGGAATTAATCCGGCGGCAACGTGGGGAGAAGTGGCTGAACTCACGCTTTCTGCACCGCTTCATATTACCAGTCCCAAGGGCGGTTCAACCCAATTTTCTGTTGGTCTCGACGCTGCATATCGGTATCCGTTTTCTGGCCGATGGGATGGCTTTTCTGCTGGCGTTCATGGCTATGGATTGGGCACTTTCGGTGGCGATTCGGGGGTAATGTTTGGTGGTGGTCCATTTGTGGCATGGGACTATCAGTTTCATCCTGACTGGATTCTTTCCCTCGGGTGCCTGTTTGAACTGACCAAGCCGGATGAGGGTGAGTCTTTCGTGGAGATAGCTCCCGCAGTAAATATGGGTCACAATCTGACGGACGCTGTGGCTCTAAACTTGTATGCGATTCACTACAAAAACCTTGATAGCGATTTCCTGAACGATTCGTATACAGATATTGGAACAGAGGTGTCTTGGATACAGGGTGCTTGGTCTCTCAGTTCAGGCGTAAGAATTTCTACGGGACTGACGGATGCCAAGGCTTTGGAGGCATTTCTGGGGACAAACTGGATATTCTAACTAATTTTGCCGCATTTTGGACGAATGTACGGGTTGATTTGTTTCGAGCCCGCGGCGGTCGGGCGTTTTAAAACGTACCCCACGTAATGGTGTTGACCCCTGACCCTGACGGATGGTTAGTCCCCCTTCGCTGAAGCTTCGGGAGACAGCCTTCGCTGCTTTTTCCTCTTTGCTTCCTAGTTGCTCGCCACCAGAAGCTCCGAGGAACGAAGCGCGAAGGGTGGTGGAGGTAAGGGGATTCGAACCCCTGGCCTCTTGAATGCCATTCAAGCGCTCTACCAACTGAGCTATACCCCCGTATTTGGCAAAAAAGTTGTGTCACGGTACGCAGCAATGCATATTTTGTCAATCTTCCTTTTTGGTTATGGGGACGCCTGTCCCGAGTTGTTTCCGATTCGAGGTGGTTGACAGCTGCATATATCCAACCTTACACTACATGGCGTTTGGTGTATGCCACACGTCTTTTATTTATAATTTGAATTTCAATATGCATGCCTGCTTATTGTCTTGATGGTGAGGGTGAGCAATACAATGGAAATAGAGCGAATCCATGCGCAATTGCGTTCAAGTGCTGATGTGATTTTAGGCTTGGCACAACAGGTTGATGAAATTGGGCGTTCTGCCGCGTTGCTTGTTGAAACCTTGCGGCGAGGAGGGGTCGTCTTGACGGCTGGCAATGGGGGTAGTGCCGCCGAGGCTATGCACATGGCCGAGGAACTGACCGGACGCTTTCGCAGTAATCGACGATCGTTGCCTGGTATTGCCTTGAATGCTGATGGACCCCTGCTGACGTGCATAGGAAATGATTTTGGTTTTGATGCCATTTTTTCGCGGCAGGTGGAAGGGATTGGGCGGGCGGGTGACATTTTGGTACTGTTTAGCACAAGTGGTCGGGCTGCTAATTTGCGACAGGCGGTAGATGCCGCTAGGGGTAAAGGCATGCGCGTTATCGGGTTGTTGGGGCGCGGTGGCGGCGAGATTGCCGGATTGTCGGACATCGAAGTGGTCGTGCAGGGAGGCGCAGTGGAACATATTCAGGAAGCGCATCAGGTTGTAATGCATATTTGGTTGCAGGCTGTTGAAGAGGCGTTTGCAACGGGTGAAGAGGGGGCAGCATGATCGTTAAATCCATCGCATTTTCATGTATTTTATTGTTTTTGCTGCAAGCGAGTGCGGTGGCACAAGTTCGTCTGGGCGTAAACTTGTCGCGGCGGTCATTTGTTCTTGGTGAAGCGATAACGGCAACCATGACGCTGCAAAATCAAAGTCCGGTTCCTTTCGTGTTAGACCGTGAGCATTATAATGCCGAGTTGATGTTGGAATTGTCGGGGGGGAGTCTTGGGAGGAGGGGGCTTCCTGTTCGGCGTCGCGTATACCGTGACTTTGTAATTATGCCGAATGCAACAATCCGAGATTTAGTCGAAATTACGTCCTTATATGAATATTTGGGGCCTGGCAATTATCAGGTGGACCTTGTTATGAATTTTGATGGACGTACTTTTCACTCTGCAACATTTGTTTTCGATATTGTGCCTGGTATTGAAATGCGTTCTTTTTCCCAGATGTTGCCGGGATATCTTGATGTAGAAGTGAATTATAGTTTTCGTTATGCCAGTCGCGAAGGTCGTGAAGAAGCTTTTATGGTGATACAAAGTGCAGATGGGCGTTCATTATATGGCACGTTTGCCTTAGGGCCATTGTTGCGCCTTTACCGGCCCGTCATTCGTGCACGGGATGATGGATCAATCGTTGTTGTGCATCAGTCGGGACGCAACCGTTTTTCGCGCTCCGTTTTTATGGTAGAGCGGATGGGAGCGACATTGATCGAACAACGACATTTTCGCCCTGATGGAACCCTGATAACAAGGTGATTAGATGTTATGAGTAAGCGTTCGGTAAACAAAGAATTTGCGCGCACTATGCGCATTGAGCTGGATGAAGGGGAGCAAAAGGTTCGCCAGAATGGTGATACGGTCAAGATTGTACTCTCTGATCAAGGGATAGGGACAACATTCTTCCAGCAGAATGTACAAGCATCCACAGGTAAAGAATATGCGAGTGATTATCAGCGACTTTTGCAAAGCGTATATGATGCTGTATTGATTACGGATGCCAACGGTGCGGTGCGGGAATTTAATCATCGCGCCGTTACGTTTTTTCGGTATACGGAGGATGAACTGCTCGGTATGCGGGTCCCGCGTTTGATTGCCGGTGCGGACGATGCTGTTATTGGTACGATTCGCAAGAATTTAATCGAACACCGCTATACCTTGATCGAAGGTACGTGCCGTCGTCGGGATGGCAGTTCTTTTCCTTCCGAAATTGCTGTCAACCGACTCGATACCGAACAAGAAGGCAGACTGTGCTTTTTTGTGCGTGATATTTCAATACGGAAACGCGCGCAAGATGCTCTGGAGGAAGCCATTCTGAAACTTGAACAGCATGATCGCAATCGGTCGCAATTCATATCGAATGTCTCGCATGAGTTACGCACGCCTTTGACTTCCATGATATACGCGATTAACAATATGCTCCGCGGTGTGACGGGTCTTTTATCTGAAGACCAGACGCGTTACCTCGAAATGCTTCTCGGGGATTCGCGTCGATTGTTGGCCACGGTAAATGATATTCTTGATTTGCGAAAAATTGAAAATCAGACTTTAACACTTGTGAAAACAAGGATACCGTTTGGACGGCTGGTACAAGGTAGTGCCTGTTCGCTTCAAGTGCAGGCAGAACAAAAAGGGATTCATTTAGAGGTCGCATCGAGTGATAAGCTCTGGTTTGTCAATTGCGATGCCCAAAAGATTGAGCGTGTTGTTTTAAACTTGGTTGGTAATGCCCTCAAATTTACAGCCGAGGGGGGGCATATTTGGGTGCGTTTGCTACAAGATCCTGAAGAGCCGGGATATGTGCGTGTTCTTGTTGATGATGATGGTATTGGCATCCCTGCAAAAGACCTTGCTCGCGTAACGGAACGTTACTATACCGTAGGCGATCAGCCGAGTGGGTCCGGGCTCGGATTGGCTATTTCCAAGGAGATTGTTCAAATGCACGGTGGCTCTCTTTCTGTTGAGAGTCCACCCTCGGGAATGGAGAAAGGCACGCGCATCTGGTTTCGTTTGCCTGTGGCTCCAGCTCCAGCCGTGCTGGTTGTTGATGATGAACCAGACGTTTGTAAAAAGCTATGCAAGCAGATTGAACGGCAGGGATATCGCGTGTTGTGTGCTTCGAGCGGGGCAGAGGGGTTGCAACGAATCGATCAGGATAAACCAGATGTCGTGGTGCTTGATATGCGGTTGCCTGATATGGAAGGAAGTGAAGTGGTGATACGGTTAAAAGGGGATCCGACTACAGGACGAATTCCTGTTTTGGCGATGACGGGGGCACCATTGGGGAGAAATAAAGAAGATATTCTGCGGAATTTTGGCGTGAATATTATCTCCAAACCATGGAACGAAACGGAGTTGTTAGACGGCATCGTGAATGCGTTTCTGGTGGGGGGCGCCGTTTCACAGCGTATTTGATAAAACTTCTTTGACTTTCGGATAGGAAACGATGAAGGTGTACGAGAATAAAACGGGTTTGAAAAAACCTGACAAGGAGAATGCGTTATGACAGAGGAATCAAAACGTAAATTGTTACTCGTTGATGACGATACGAGTTTGTTGATTACGCTGCGAGATTTTTTGCGATTTGAGGGCTATGAGGTTTTGACTGCAGATAGTGGGGAAAAAGCACTGACCGTATTAGAGACGGCTTCTCCTGATTTGATCATTCTGGACATGAGTATGCCGGGAATGGGGGGAATAGGGTTTTTGAAGGAGATCCTGCAAGGAGATGGGAAATCACGGTACCCTGTCTTGGTCTTAACCGCTCGTGCCAATATGGCAGAATTTTTCGCGGATGTTGAGGTTGATGGTTTTATTGCCAAACCCTGCGATCCACAGGATTTGTTGATGGAAGTGACGCGCATTATTTTTCAGCGTCGTGGAGAAAAGCAGGTGGCCGCCAGCGGAATGCGACGTCGCTTGGTGCTTGGTGAGTCAGATATGGGCTTTGCTGCGACTTTAACCAACTGGTTTCGTGACAATGGGTTTTTGGTGGAACACTGCATCAAAGGCCCTGAAGCTTTGGAATCTGCGGTTGTGAATCGCCCCGATGCGATTGTTCTCAATGAAACGCTTGAGGGCATGAATGGATCTTCCGTGGCCGAAATGTTGCGTGTCATGCCCAATACCAAAACGATTCCTATTGTTATTTATTCTGAAGATGGTCATACATTCAAATCAATATCTGCCAATCAGGAAGGTGGTGGTGTTGTTGGGGTGGTTTCATCAGTGGATGTTAAAGAGATCGGTCGCCGCGTAGGTGCTATTTTCAACGGATGAATAAAAGGTTAGCATATGCGATGTCCCAAATGCTCTCATATGGAAGATAAGGTGCTCGATAGTCGCGTTTCTCGCAGTGGGGATGCGACAAGGCGCCGAAGGATCTGTCTTAATTGTGGTTACCGCTTTACGACATATGAAGAGGTTTT
>SKVN01000102.1 GCA_007129405.1 Kiritimatiellia bacterium | reverse complement strand
TGTATTCACAAATTCCTGCATTCAAGATCACCGTATCCAACGCGCCGTAACATTCGTTGATCTGCTGTGCCGCGTCATGACTCGACATCTGGCTAGACGCATCAAACGCAAGCTCCTGAACTTCACCAACACAGGCTGCCGCCACCTCTCGGAGTCGCTCCTCATTTCGCCCGGAAATAACGAGGCGCGCACCTGCACGCGACAGCTCCATTGCCAGGGCACGCCCAATGCCGGACGAGGCACCCGTAATCCAGACCCGCCTATCTTTCCAAGACATGCTCATGTTCTATCCTAACCAAACATCCCCGCTACGTCCGCATGCCCGGCAGAAAGCACGGTTGCAAACCATACGACCTGATATAGTAAGCTGCCGATAAGCAACCGCACAGAAAGATTCATTTTTGTTGTCTGATCCATCCGGTATTTCTCCCATATTTGCGGGATATACCTTCAGCTAGCTTGCATAGGATAACCGTGGCACGGCTTTAGGTTTGGCGAGCAAGTACTGCCCAACCTGTATATCGCGCTCTGCAAAACCTGCCTCGCAACTTGCAAAGTATAAATCCCACGTTCTAATAAACGTTTCGCCGGGCCAATACTTACGCACCTGATCTAATGTTGCCATAAATCGTGAACGCCAAATGGAGAGGGTTTTCACATAGTGCGCGGTGATATCTTCCTTGAAGACCATGTCCAGATTGCTGCTGCGTGTAATACTTTCACACATTGCCGTATCCGAGGGCAGGCAGCTTCCGGGAAAAATGTATTGGTTGATAAACGTAGCTTTGCGCTTGTGCTGTGCGTACCAGCGATTGGGAACCGTGATCGCCTGCAGCGCCATCAGCCCGTCCGGCTTCAGCAACTTCCCGCAACAGGTAAAAAAGGCATCGAGGTACTGGTGACCAACCGCCTCGATCATTTCAATCGAGACCAGCTTATCGTATTGCCCCTCCAACTTGCGATAATCCAGACCCAGCACTTCTATGCGTTCTGCCAAACCCGCTTTCTGAACTTTTTCCTGCACCCAGGCACGTTGCGACGGAGAAATTGTTGTAGTAGTCACTTTACAGCCGAACTCCCGCGCGGCATGCATCGCAAACCCACCCCAGCCCGTACCGATTTCCAATACATGATCATCTGGCCGCAAGTGCAAGCGATTACAAAGCCGGTCGAATTTTGCGCGCGAGGCTTCATCGAGCGAAGCGTCGGGCGTCGGAAAGTAGGCTGCGGAGTAGGCCATCGTCTCGTCGAGAAACAACGAGAAAAATTCGTTCCCAAGGTCATAGTGGGCCATAATATTGCGGCGGCTGCCTTTTTCAGAATTATGCCGGAAGGTATGCATGAGATTGCGAATGGGCTGGAAAATGGATCCGAGTCCGCGGTCGAGCGCTACATACAAGGACTCATTGTGAATCACAATACGGATCAATCCCGGTAGATCATCGGTGGACCACCGGCCGTCGATAAAGGATTCGGTAATGCCGATTACGCCCCCATAAACCGCATCAGCATAAAACGCCTGATGATGCACACGCATGATAGCGGGAGATGGATATGCCGGGGAAACCGTGCCGAAAACATGGCGCTCGTTGCCATCTTCTAAAATAATTTGCCCGTGCTGCAAATGGGGGGCCAGTCGAAACAATAATTTGCGCGCGGGTGTGATGAGCCATTGCGGATATTTGCGCGCAACCTCAACGTCTTCAATCGTTCTCATGCATTCTTTTCCTGCTTATACTTCGGATGTTCAAAAAATGGCGTTCGCTTCAACCATAGCCGTAGCGCTTGCCAATGAATCATCGTGACAACTTTGGTCGTCATTACGGGATAATATGCAAGGACCTTGTTCAAGCTAGCAGGCGTAATGGCTTGGCGCGTCAAGGTAAGCGTCGCATCAAAATGTTTTTTACCCTCGATGATGTTCTGCATATGCACATTCAGTTGCGCACCTGGCACCCTGAAGCGCCAGTCATAGTGCACATCCATCGGCATGAAAGGCGAAACGTGAAACATTTTGGGGAATTGCCAACGATAGCGCCCCGGTTTCGGTGATGCCGCCTTGTGGCAGTCGAGAAAATACGCGTGCCGCTCGCCCCAAGGGGTATTGGTAATTTCTGCGGTAATGGCTCCCAGCGTTTTACCATCGGGCTCAAACAGGTAATAAAAGGTAACCGGGTTGTAGCAATAGCCCCAGTAGCGCAGATGCGTCAGCATGCGTATCGGGCCCGCCACTTCACGGCCAATCGCGCCTGCCGTTCCGCTACGCACGGCATCTGCTAGCGGGATCTGCGAATCACCATAAAAATAACGCCGCTGAAAGCATGCCAGATTCAACCGCTCATACGACCAGAGTGACGCCCCGTTAAAAACATGGGGCAATTCATCGAGATCCAAATACATCATGAAGGTGCGATACCGAAAGGCATTCTGCGTAGGCAAAAAACGGCGATGACGAATATGTCCGGTATAAATCGCGCTGTGCTGTACGCGGGGGCTGGCGATCGATGACGTATGCTCCATCATAGATACACCTTGAAATCATCACATACACGCAACGCGCTTTTTACACCATCCTCGTGAAATCCATAGCCCCAATAGGCCCCGGCATAATGCGTGCGCGCGGACATACCGCCAATTTCACGATACCGACGCTGGGCCGCCACGCCTTCCGGCGTAAAAACAGGATGGGCGTATTGATAGCTTCCACGCACACAATCAGGATCGATTTCCCGTACAGGATTTAGCGTCACGAGATACTCGGCTTCCGTTTTCAGTCCCTGCAAAATATTCATATCATATGTTACGGTCACGCGATCACTGGAACTCTCGGGCACGCAGTAGTTCCAACTCGACCAGACTTGCCGGTGTTTCGGTAATTCGGAGACATCTGTGTGTAAAATCACCTCATTCATCTGATACGGCAAGGCACCCAGAATCTCCTGCTCTAACGGCGTTGGGTCTGCCAGCAAAGCCAGGGCCTGGTCGCTATGACAGGCCAGCACCACATGATCATACCGTTGGGGTGATTCGCCAGCCGCTATCAGCATAACATGATCTTCGGCACGCTGAATCGATTGCACCGGCGTGCGCGTCTGGATCGTGCCGCGGAATTTGCGCAGTAAGGCCGTAACATACGCGGAAGATCCCCCATCCACGACATACCACTGCAAGAGCTTGCTGGTATCCAAAAACCCATGATTGAGAAAAAACTGCACAAATGTTTTAAGCGGAAACCGGTTCATTTGATCTGGCGCAGCCGACCAGATTGCGGCCCCGAAAGGAATCAGAAAATCCTCGACGAATGCCTTGGAGTAACCTTTTTCCTGCAGGTATGCACCAATCTCCTGATCCTCGCGCGCTTCACGCTGTAGCGTATCGAATTCCTTCCGGAATTTGCGTATTTCCAGCAGCATTCGCAGAAAGGACGGCCGCAGCACATTCTGTCGCTGGGCGAACAAGGTATGCATCGTGGCAAATCCGTACTCCAGGCCACTTCGGCGATTCATCACGCTAAAGCTCATACTACTGGGCTTGGCCGTAACGTCCAGCTGCTCAAGTAGTTTGACAAAATGGGGATAATTCTCGTGATTAAAGACGATGAAGCCCGTATCGACAGCAACCCCTTCATCGGGCAGCGGGATCGTATGCGTATGCCCGCCAATATAATCAGCGGACTCATACACCGTAACATCGTGTTCCCGACTCAGTAAATAAGCCGATACCAACCCGGAAACACCACTTCCCACAACGGCTATACGCATACGCCCTCCTTAGCTCGCAGGCGGTTTAGGCAACCCTTCCAGGCAGAGTAACGAACGCAAGCGCTGCTCTTCCGGCAACTGATAATCCGTCAAACGCCCCTCAAAAAATGCATCATATCCACTGAGATCCATGAGGCCATGTCCGGACCAATTCATGGCAATTACTTTTTCCTTGCCTTCTTCCTTGGCCCGTTTGGCTTCCCGAATAACTTGTGCGATCGCATGCGAGGTTTCCGGTGCAGGAATAAACCCTTCGGTGCGTGCCCACAATACCGCCGATTCATAGCACTCGATTTGTTCAATAGCATGGGCTTCAATCAATCCATGATTCATGGCGTGGCTAACCATGGGGGCCATACCATGATAGCGCAAGCCACCAGCATGAATGGGCTCGGGAATAAAAGCATGCCCTAGACTGTGCATGGGCAATAGCGGCGTCATCATCGCAACATCACCCGCATCATATACATACGGTGCGCGCGTAAGGGTAGGACACGCGGCCGGCTCTGTTGCGACAATGCGAACTTCTCGCCCTGCCGCCTTGTCTGCTAGAAACGGAAATACCATGCCCGCAAAATTGGAGCCGCCGCCTGCGCAACCGACCACAACATCGGGATATATCCCTACTTTTTCAAACTGTTTCTTGGCTTCCAGACCAATGATGCTCTGATGCAGCATCACATGATTGAGCACGCTACCAAGCGAATAGCGCGTATCCTCACGCTGCACGGCTTGCTCCAGCGCCTCACTAATAGCAATGCCCAGACTACCGGGCGTATTTGGATCCTCTTCCAATATGCGGCGACCGATTTCCGTTTCCTGGCTCGGGCTGGCCACACAGTCTCCACCCCAGACTTTCATCATAATTTTACGAAAAGGCTTCTGGGTAAAACTAATCCGCACCATAAAAATTTTGCATTCCAAGCCAATTAAATGCGTCGCAAAAGACAAGGCACTACCCCACTGCCCGGCGCCTGTTTCTGTCGTCAAACGTTTGATGCCAAAAGCTTTATTATAATAAGCCTGAGCCACAGCACTATTGGGTTTATGACTACCGGCCGGCGAAACCCCTTCGTTCTTATAGTAAATTTTGGCGGGTGTACCTAAATGTTCCTCCAAGCGCCGGGCGCGATATAATGGTGTGGGCCGCCAGATTTTATAAATGCCAAGCACTTCTTGTGGAATATCCACCCAGCGATCCGTGCACATTTCTTGCTCGATGATGTTCATCGGAAAAACCGGCGCCAGAGCATCTGGTCCGATAGGATTACCCTCAAGATCCACAGGTGGTGGCATTGGCGCGGGAAAATCAGCATTAAGGTTATACCACTGCTTGGGCAGCTCATCTTCTGTTAACGTTATCTTGATCCATTCACTCATGTCATGTACTCCTCAGTAGCGCCCACCCCAATGAGCATTCTTACCTTTGCATCCCGATCGAAAAAGAAATACGCCATGCATTGATTGGCAATACATGCGCATGGTTCCCTGCCTACATTTTCACCTAACATGTTCATCGTGCTTTTCCACACAAATGACACAACACCATTTAAAAAGCGCCAAAAAAGATACTGCTGAATGTGGTAATCGGTGCCGTTTCCCGGAAATCGTCGACCGCTGCGCGAATCTCCTGAATGGTAGCCTCAATTTCCGCATAAACCTTGTCATCTACCAACAAGCGCCCGATGGTGCCCTCCCCGCGTTCCACTTTTTCAACCACGGTACGAAGTGACCCCATGATCACTTCCAAATCTTCCCAAGCAGATACACCATCCTCGGACAATAAACGTCCAGCGATCCCTTCTCCGGCCGTCATACCTTCGACAATCTGACGCACGCCGGACATTGCGGCAGCCACATCATCATACAAGCTATCGTCCTCCGATAAAAGCCGACCCAGCATCCCTTTGCCAGCATTGACGCGCGTGATCATCTCATCGATTTGTTCTACAGAATTGCGGACGCGCCCAAACACTTCCCCCTCGACGATCTCCCTGCGGGCTACAGCCACAATTTCCGCGGCATCCCTTATCAAATCATGTGGATCGGATCCTATATATAAACTCTTGTCTAACCGTTCACCATCAGGGTCTCCCTCATAAACCTCCAAGTGTTGCCCGCCGAGCAATGATGTGGTGACAATGCGAAATTCATAGCCTTCCCGTATTTCTACAGGCACATCTAAACTTAAGGTCACACAGACGCCTTGACAAAACACATCGCTTGTGAGCGCAAGCGCCCGTACTTTTCCCACCGGCATTCCCCGCATATACACGTTATCGTTCACCCGTAACCCTCTTACGTTATTGAACGTGACCTGCATCTCATATTTATTCTGAAACAACGACTCCTGGGATAAAAGAATGGTAAAATAACCCAATCCCAGAAATATCATGACCAGAAATGCCCCAACGATGATTTCCATCGTCAATTCCCGTTCGCGCCAGTCTTTTTTCACGCTTCCTCCCAAACGCCACGTTTCGTAATATATTGCGACTCCAGAAACCGCACCACCTGTTCGTTACGACTCTCAACAAATGCTTGTGGTGTCGACACCTCAATAATATTTCCATCATGCAAAACGGCAATGCGATGTGCAATCGCCAAGGCACTGTGTAAATCGTGGGTAACAACCACACTCGTAATCTGGGTCTCCTCCCGTAAACGGTCAATTAATCGATCAATCGTACGCGAGGTGACGGGATCCAAGCCAGATGTCGGTTCATCATACAACACAATATCAGGTTGCGTAACAATGGCACGCGCCAATCCAGCGCGCTTTTTCATCCCACCTGATATTTCTGAAGGTCGTTTGTTGCCGTCCGTAGGCATACCCACCATGTCAAGTACTTCTGCAACGCGGCGATCAATCTCTCCACGTGTTAACTGCGTATTTTCGAGAAGTGGCAAGGCAATATTCTCGGCAACACTCATCCAAGCCAGCAAAGCCCCACCCTGAAAAAGATACCCGAACCGATTTCGCACACGCTCCAGCGCCCGGCCGGATGTATGGTTAACGACCACGTCCCCTACGTAAACATTACCTGCATCCGGCGTCAGTAACCGCACCATATGTTTGAGCGTTACGCTTTTCCCTGTACCCGATGGACCTACCAATGCAAACGTCTCGCCCCGCCGTATGGAAAAGTGCACGCCAGCCAACACGGGTGCTGCACCAAAGGTCTTGTAAACCCCCTCAAACCGGATGATCGTTTCTTCTGTCGCTGTTGCCATAGCTTCCTTATTACGGTCGTAAAATCACATAAGAAGGTAGCCCTTTGACACCAAGTTGATCAAGCACGCGTTTTGTGGCGGCATCAGAAGGATCCTCGGCCTGAAATTTTAACCTGACATAGGGTTCGAGAGCCTCCTGGACCGATGCATCCTGAAAAGTAGAATGATCCATCGCGATACAATTGCGACACCACGTCGCCCAGAAATCAATAAACAAGTCCTGCTCTTTCTCCCGCGCCTCGGCCACGGCAACAGCCGGATCATGTAACCAGAACCCCGAAGCATCTACCGTTTCCGTTCCTGACCAGCGCAATAACTGAACGCCCAAACGCCCATAATACACTGCCGCAAGCAAAATCAACACACCAAAGCCCATTTTCACGAGTTCCATCCAGCGCCCAGGCTTGGGCAGAAAAGAGAGCCCGGCTCCAGCGAATGGCCAAGGCAAAGCCATACCGAGACCTAAAACAAAAGGCAACAACAGTGCTAGCGGATGACCATCCTGATAAAAGCCGGTTGATAAAACCAGAACGGATATCACCGCAGGCGCCACACAGGCCCCCGCCAACAAGGCTGCAACACCACCGAAAAGGAAGGCCGTCCAAACTGGCCCGCGATTCTTGTTTTGCCCCACAAGCGTCTGAAAACGCGAAAAATCAATCTGAAACACCCCGAACATGGCCAAGGCCAATAGCACAAACAATATCGCAATGCCCAAGTTGAACCATGGACTCGCATTGAGCGTACCAAACTGTGCGCCCGTGAGCACGACAACCACACCCAGAACACCATAGACCAGCGCAATACCAGCACCGTAAACAGCACCTAGCCCGAATCCCCGGGCACGGGATCCCGCCTGGGATCCGGCACCAATAATAGCCATATTAATGGGAATCATCGGCAACACACAAGGTGTCAGATTCAATAGAAAACCAAACACAACAGTGGCTAAAACCCCTAATAAAATTCCGTACGTATCAAACAAGCGCTCCAAACGTCCACGCTGAACGCCTTCGCCAGCCTCTACTCGCTCTATAAAACGCAGAAATGCTTCTACATTGAGAAACCCGGCGTCGGCACCAATGATTTCAAAACCATTAAAGACCGTGCCTTCGGAAGAAAGGGTTGCGCTCTCATTTGCGGGCGAGTCAGACACAAAAGCAGCAGCGGCTTTTCCGGCAGGGTGAAACACGCGCGTTTGCGGCATAAAGCAAATCTCGTCGTCACAACCCATATAGCGAACCGTCACGCTGAAGGCAGGATCAGATATATTATCCACCGTAAAGCGCAATCTAAAATCATCCTGAAATACATCCATATTCTCGTTCATGAAGGGATCAAAAACGGTTACGGGTTCCGGACGCTCCAGAACCATGAGTTCCGCGCCCTCTGCCTCCACCTCCAGATACCGATCATATAAATAATGCTTCTCCGGAATGGTAAAGGCTATTGAGAGCATGTCATCTTCCAACACAACGGCTACACCAAAGGGGTCTGCGTCGAATGCAGAGGCCGGATTGCCAAATGTGAGAATAAGCATGATTGCCACAAGTATTTGTTTCACTTCATCTCCTTGTTTCCTCTTAATAGTACCGTTTTAGCGTGCGTAACATTACAGCAAAGCACCCATCCGGACCAGACCATTCCCTTTTGCAAACCGACTCGATTATTGAATTTTATGCAAGAATGCCATACTAACGGCAAAATATCATACCGTCCCATCATACCAGATCTGCTAAACAAAGAAATCCAGCTCCTGCGCGAAGCACAAATCCTATTAAAAAAACGATCCGTTTTTTACGTAATTTTCCTGCTAGGTATTGTGATACCTCGTTTGTTTGTTTATAATATGTAACAGGAAGAAAAACGACGATATGCGAATACACTTGTAAAGAACCTGTTGATGGTCTTTATGGAGAATCCATTTGAAAGTAATCTCATACATTTTAATCATGCTATTGGCAATGGGTGCCGTCCAGACCATTGCGGACGAACATATGCGTGCCGTTGATCCGGCTGCGGAACTACAGGACGCCGCATTAAATTATGAATCGGCAGCAAAAGCGCATATGACCCTCGCAAACAACTTGCTGCATTCGCGGCGCGATGCCCCTGCCGACGAAGATCCGCAAAACCAAAGGAATCGACGCATCCAAAATGCAGGACAGGAATTGCAAGCCGCCGAACAACTCATGCATGCCGCCGCAAATTTTGATCATGCGGAACGAACTTGGCGCGCTGCGGCGCAAGCCACACAAGAAAAAAATGCGCGCGACTATTTTCAACGGGCCGGCCGGGAAAGCCGACAACGGGCCACATCCTTGATCCGCAGAGCCGCCGCACTCGCCGAACATGCTGCATTGGAATATGCGGCCAATGATGACTTGAATAATCAGAGTCGTGCTAGCCATCGAGCTGGACGCATACGCGAACAATTAGCCGGTCGGCGCTAGCCCGCATATCTCACAAACTTCGTAGCGAGAGTACGAAGAGCGGGTGCGAGGGGCTGTGTGGCGGGTGACCGTGTGTAGAAACCACACGGAGATCGCCCGTAAGTCGCATGCCCGATTTGACGCGCTATTCGCACTCGCAGTAGATGGCTTGTGAAATATGTGGGCTAGTTGTGAATCGATGGGACACGACGACTTGCCTGTACGCGTTCTAACGTCTGTCCCCGCTCGAGCACATGACCTGATATGCGTTCTCCAATCGATATATTGTCGCGCACTTCGACAATTTCAATTTCCCCGACAATCGGTCCGGGCAGCATATCCAACAGATCACCGGTCAACGGGTCTGTAACGCGTTTCCCTTGTCCGCGTACCCGATACACCTGTCCGACCCGCACACCCCGATGCCTACCGCCATTGATTACCAAACGAGCACCTTGTACATCGGCGATCATCGGCTCCCAAGACACGCGCGGCATGCGCTGCCTAATACCCCGTAAGCCATCACGAATAGCTTTCGATGTTGCCTGCCCTAAGGGTGTTTGGAAAAATGCACGCCCGCCGAACTCGATTCCAGCATAATTAGCCTGCGCGTAGGCCTCACGAGCACGTGCACGCCCACTACTTTGAACCGAATCTATAATGGTTCCTGTTTCCACATCCACAATGGTTAAGGTCAGGCTAACGCGAGCCGTATAACCTCTACCCCCAATAAACCAGCGCTGTATCCGCATCCACAATTCACCCCCACTGGTTTGCGAAAAATCCGTGATCACCCCGCGAATTAAATACTGTGCGTTGTCTAGGCGACCTTCATCGACTTTGCCCTCTCGCCGGAAAAAACCCTGCCGCTGCCGCGTGATTTCATCGACAACGGTACCAAGTTGAATGCGCTCTAATACAACGAAATTTCTGGTAGCCACCAACTCAGAAACCAATAAATCAGCCATGCCGGAGCCGAGACGCCATTGTCCCTCAAATCCCGTACGATTTTCAAAAGAGGCCACGGCGACCCTTGAGGGTACCCAATCGCGTCCGAGCGGTCGAAAGGAACGTGCTCCCGGACCCGCACACCCCACCAGAAACACAACGATCCATCCCCACCATAGAACCAATGTCTTATTCATACGCGCACTATAGCAACCGCCGCAAGCATCAGCAAGCCGTAGCACACAAACTCACATACATTCTCGTAACCGTGAAGTAACGAATCAGTATCGATCCTTGGCCTTACGCAAGCTTACAAACGAATGAAAATCCTCTACGTGTAAAAATGGATTGGTTACCATTTCCTCTTCCAATGTAACAAATAATGCCCTTGCGGGATCGACCGCATAGCGCTCCAACCTCGTCTGGATGGCTGTATCACCGGGTTGAACATGCAATGCAAACTGCATGTTATCCACAAGATAATCATGTCCCCCAAGAACCAAAGTATCCTTTGGCAGCGATGTAATCCGCTGTAAACTCTGATACAAATCCTCCAGACTTCCTCCCAGTACCCGACCACACGCCCCATTGATGAGACAATCCCCCGTGCACACAACCCGTGCATCAGGAAAATAATAGCCCACGTCCGCCGATGTATGCCCAGGCAACGATAGTTTTTCAAAGGGCATGTGTTCGTATGAAGCTACCGCATCTACCGACGCAGCAAGCCCATCATACCCGGCTCTGTGATCCTGGTGCTGATGCGTCAACAACACCTGCCGTAATAGTAGATGCCGATCATGCAAATAGGCTAAAACGGGATCCGCCCCCCCCGCATCCACGACAACCGCATCGGACCCGCGTGATACAACGTAAACGAAATTATCTTGCAAAACCGGAATCGCAACCACACGCCATGCCCCGCGCTCCACGACGGTATAATGTTTAGCTTGCATCATCCACCCCTGCAAAAACGTGCTTCTAGCAACGAGCAAGATCAAACCGGGTTCCCTTGCGGGCCCGATCAATGACTTCCATCACCGCAATCGCCTCTTCCAAGCGCACCGGAAATACCGCGCCACGTAAAAGGGTCTCGTATATCGCATCCCAGATTTTCCCGGGTTCTTCCGATGGAACGGTCCGCTCTTCTTCGACCCATGTGAGCGTTTCCGGTTTACCAAAATTTGATCCAATCGTTCGATCGCCCAGCGGCAAGGAGCCATCCGGCAGAACAAATTCCGCCCCAGGCACCCCTTCATATGCTGCCCGTGGGGGCAACGGAACGGCTGGATCCAAGTATCGCAGCTTGATATTGCGTCCACTACAGGAAAGCGCTCCCCGGGTACCCCAGATCAGATATTCGGGTGTCGGCAATGCCGCTCCCCCACTAATTACAATATCAACAATGGTTCCCGTGTGCCCCTGCATCACAATCTTCACATGATCTTCTGCATCCCCGACTGCAGCAATACGATCTAAATGCGCATACACGGAACGCAGGGGCTTGGCGGGGGCGTCCAGAAGCTGCAGGGCGTGATCAATGATATGCGACCCCCAATTCCCCAGTTGCCCGCCACCGAACTGGAGTAACGTTTGCCAGTCATTGCGTCTGCCATAACTCACACGTGAAAGCCTGATCTCGGCAACACGCCCAAGCAATCCATCTGCAATAATCGATCGAATAGCGAGAAACCCTGGTTCGAAACGTCGATTATGGCGGATCCATAACTCCCCGGCACTGCGCTCGGCTGCGGCCTGTAACCGTTGTGCCTCTGCCAGCGTCACGCACATAGGCTTTTCCAGCAATACATGCTTCCCTGCCTCGAGTGCCATAACAGCATGCGCACAATGATCACAGGTTCGTGTGGCAATACTCACAATATGCACAGCAGGATTTTTCAAAAGTGCTGAGATGCTATCGGTAACCTGCGCTTCTGGATAAGCAGCATGGAAACGATCACGCCATTGCGCAAATGTATCGCAGCCGGCGACAAGCGTAAATCGATCCTGTCGCGAGGAAATTTCACGGCACTGCATCCCCCAGCCCGCACGCCCCAACCCGACAATTCCAATACCAATTGTACCTGATACAGACGCCATGATTTACCAAAACTCGATCGAGGCACGCACAATCCGTGCAGCCAAATCCCGCGCAGCCGCCGGTACATGCGTTCGCTTGGCAGAAGACAAATCACCCGCCAGCACAAAATCGCGCTCACCATGAACCCGACTGCGCACGAGCACATCGCCCGTTCGTATCTCAATGAGTTGTATATCCGCCTGAATGGTCATCCGGTATTCTTCCGCTGTCGTAGCCGCATCGCGATCATAGCGCACGGGATCCAGTGAAAATCCGGTCAGGCGAACACGCAAAATCACATCCGCACGATCAACATCTCCAATTGCCAGTGTTCCATCACGCTGGAACTCGGCAATAGCAGCCTGTGTAGTCACAACCTCTAGTGCAGGTTCATCCGTTTCATTCGTAAAAACAGGGACATGCACAACATCAATACCAGGGGGCAAACTCGACCCCAATCGATATCCCATACATCCCGGCCCTGCAAACAAACCTATAACAGCCACACATCTTACGAACGCGATCAGCTTACCCATCTGTTTGCTCTTTCTCTGCTATCACTGCTTGTAATACCGTAATGCGCTCCCGTACAACAGCCTCTCGTTCAGAATTCGAAAAGCGACGCAGGAAATCCTCATAAAGCATTAAGGCTGCACGCGGGTTACGCCCCCTGCTCTCATAAAATTCCGCTTTCTCGAGGTGTAACTGCTCAAGTCGATTGCGCAAATCACGGATGCGCTCGCGTGCCTCCTCCTCCTGCTCAGGGCTCAAATCTTCCCGCAGCGCGGCAAACAAGGCTTGCAAAGCGGCATGCGTTCGACGCGCATCACGCGGATTGCGTTTTGCAATACGCTCCAACACGAGCCCTTTGCGAAAGATTGCTTCACGGGCAACAGCATGGCGACCATGGTACACTATAACCTCCTCATAAGCTGCCACCGCATCCGCATAATCGCGCGTCTCCTCATAGATGTTGCCGATCAACAGCCGAATCTCCGGAATTTCCGACCATTGGGGACCATTCGCAATTACAATTTTCAATAAGGGTATGGCTCGTTCGGGACTTTGAAACCCCGGCAAAAACAGAAAATCCCCCCGCCGCTGCTCCATCACACTGCGAGCTGCGGAAAGTTGCTCGGATAACACCGTCTTGTAAGGAAATTGTCCCGCGTAATACTCTACCAGATATTGGTATTCGCGAAAAGCGCGTTCATAGCGGCCACGGTCGCGATACACCCTAGCCAAGGCCAGTTGCGCCGTTGCGGCTTCGTCCGCATCCGGCCACTGATGCACCAAGGCATTCAATTGACGGGCAGCAGCTCGCAACCGACCCTGTTCTTGTAACGTAACCGAATACTGCAACTGCGCTTCGGGGTCATCCTCGCGCACACGCCGGAAAAAGGTTCCACTTTTACGGGAAAGACCGGAAAAACGATCATCGGATGCGCGTTGATCCCAGTCATCATCTTCAAACCTCATCGTCTCTGCCTGGCTACCCACGCAAAAAGCAATACCGATTCCGATGGTCCAAATAAGAAAAATACGTTTCCATATCATCCGGCCACGGTAGCGATACAACGCAAAAAGGGCAAGCGCAAAGGCTCCATGCAAGCAGGAAAATCGCATCAATGCCGCTTGATTAAACGCACGATGCTCGCTAGGATGCCTACCAGACGATTTGGGGCGGCAACATGATTTGTACAATAAGCCAACTTGCGCAGAAATCTTGTGAGAATGTGAAATGAAAAAAGTACTGATTCCAACGAAACTAGATTGCATCACGTCCGACCTCCTCGAAGAACATGGTGACTACACCGTTATTCAGGATGACACAACTCCCTTGCCAGAATTCCTTCAAGCACATACAGACGCACATGCTCTCATCGTGCGTAGCGAAAAAATTACGGATGACATCATCGCAAACCTGCCAGAACTTAAAGTCATTATCCGTGCGGGAGCGGGCTACAACACCATCGACACCAAGGCTGCTCGTGCGCATGGCGTGGATGTGATGAACACACCAGGCGCCAACTCGAATGCCGTCGCCGAAGAAGTGGTAGCTATGATGCTGGCAGACGCACGGCATATTGTAGCAGCTGATCCTTCCACCAGGGCCGGAAAGTGGGAAAAAAAACAATTTATGGGAACCGAAATTACCGGCAAGACGGTGGGTATTGTCGGGTTAGGATATATCGGCCAACTTGTAGCCAGGCGATTAAGTGGTTTTGATTGTGTTTTACTCGGCTATGATCCGGTCGTTACCGCAGAACGTGCCGAGCACTTCAACGTTACCCTCCTATCCTTGCCGGAACTTTTTGCGCAAGCCGATTACATTACGCTCCACATCCCCGAAAATGAAGAGACCCGGGGCAGCATCGGCGCAGAACTGCTAGGATTGATGAAACCGGGTGCCACCCTGATCAACTGTGCCCGGGCAGGTATTTTGGATGAAAATGCCCTGCGTGAAATCAAAACGCAAAAAAAATTGCGTTTTCTGAATGATGTGTACCCCAAAGATGAAGCCGGCCCCAAAAGCGTAACAGATATTGCCGATTTAATGTTGCCCCATCTGGGCGCGAGCACACGTGAAGCCAACCGCAATGCTGCCATTCGAGCAGCAGAACAACTCATTGACTTCGACGAGAAAGGCATTATGAGTTACGTTGTGAATCGCGACATTCCGTTGGGACTCAACGAGCACTTCTGCGATCTAGCATATACCCTCGGTAAACTTTGCCGCTGCATCGTCACGATGGACGGCAAACCCAACCATATAGAAAGCAGTATCTACGGGTCACTCGCCCCATACGCCGAATGGTTACGCACATCCATCGTGGCCGGTATTTGTGAAGACTTTGACCACACCTGTGGACCGCAGGAAACGCTCAACTATCTTGATGAGCATGGACTTGTATTCATGAATCGCCAAGTGGATGAAAACAAACATTTCGAGAATTCCATCACCGTTGATGTAACCGCCCAGATCAACGAAGAACAAACCAAGCGGGTCAGTGTGCGCGGAACCATAGAAGAAGGCGTTATGCTGATCTCGCGCATTAATGAATTCGATAAACTGTACTTCGAACCCGTAGGGCCCGTAATACTATTCCTATACAAAGATCGCCCCGGTGTTACTGGAACCATTGGGCGTATGCTGGCAGAACGCGGGATCAATATTGAAGATATGCGAAATCCGCATGACCTTAAAACAGACCGCTCGCTGGCCATTCTCAAAATTAGCCAAATCGTTCCTGAACATGATCTGCAACGTATGAAAACAGAAATCGATGCGATTGCTGCCTTCAGCATTGCATTTTAGCATTACCGGCGCAATGGCTGCCCGGATTTGAGGAGTAAAGCGTATGTTGTCGGGATTCAACAAATGGGGGCGAACCACTTTGCGAAACTATGCGCTTCTGCTGTGGGGTAGTCTCTTAACCATACTGGGCGGTGTCGGCACAATCACGTTCTTATGCGAAATGCCGGATCAGGAATCGATTTCTCTCAGCCAACTTGCAACCCGCCTCCTGCTTCCGCACGTTGCTCTCCTCACAGGCTTGGGCTTCATACTCGCCAGCATCATACTATTACGAAAACAAAGGGTCATGCAGGATCGACAACAACCTCCACCATCATAGTATCACCTGCCTCTGCACCCCTCGACACAGCAATAAGATCTCACCACATTTCGCTAGTCAACAAGATATGCTCGACCCCCCGCAAAACCCTTCCGGCACCATAGCCGCCATTGCGACAGCACCCGGTGCCGCAGGAATCGCCATCATTCGAATCTCCGGTCCGGAGGCTTTCGCCATTGCGGATGGCATCTTTCACTGCAAACCACCCCGCCCATCGCAACGCCCTGCCATGCAAATCATCTACGGCCACATCGTCCATGATGGCAAAGATATCGACGAAGCTCTACTACTCCCCTTCCGGGCTCCCGCGAGTTACACGCGCGAAGACGTAGTAGAACTCCATGTCCACGGTGGTAGCATGAGTGCCCGCAGCACTCTGCAAGCCATTCTGCAGCAAGGAGCCCGCCCTGCGGAACCCGGTGAATTTACCCGACGCGCGTTTCTCTCCGGCCGTATCGACTTACTGCAAGCCGAGGCCGTTATGGATCTCATTGCCGCAAAATCCCAACGCGCAGCAGCAGCAGCAGTTGAACAGCTCGAAGGGCATCTCAGCAAATCTTTTGATGAAATTTATGACAACCTGATTACCGTATCCGCGGACCTCGAAGCGCAACTGGATTTTGATGAAGACGAACTCCCTGCCCGTACGACAGAAGACCTGCTCCTGCGCTTGGGACTAGCCCGTAAACAACTGGCGGCGCTCCTTTCCACTTGGGAAGAAGGACATCGCTTACGCGAAGGCACGCTCGTGGTACTGGCTGGACGCCCCAACGCCGGCAAATCCACCCTGCTGAATCTCCTACTAGGTAAGGACCGTGCCATTGTTACGCCCATTGCCGGCACCACCCGCGACAGTCTCGAAGAAGAAGTTATCCTGAACGGTTTTCCACTGCGCATCGTAGATACTGCGGGCCTCCGTACGGCCGATTGCCAAATTGAGCAGGAAGGCATTCGGAGATCGCGTGATCTCATGCAAAAAGCCGAAATTGTGATCATGCTTCTTGATGCCTCCCGCCCACTGGATCCCGAAGATCACGAGCTGCTTGCAACTTGTCCTGTGGAAAACACCTTGGTGCTTTTAAACAAAACCGATCTCGGGCAAGTGGTTACGGCAGGCCATATTTCGTATAAACATGTTGTGGCATGCTCCCTTTTGCAAACGAAGGGACTCGAGGCTTGCAAACAGGCCCTATCCGAAATGCTGCATCTC
>SKVN01000068.1 GCA_007129405.1 Kiritimatiellia bacterium | reverse complement strand
GACTGGCGAGGGTAATGGCGTGTCTGTTCGCAGTTACTTTGGCGATGACCGAATGACAGAATACACACGTAGATATTTAGGTGACTCCATTGCGGACGCGGGTTCAACTCCCGCCGCCTCCACCAGCCTTCGCTCGCAGCAACGCGGAGAGCGAAGGCTGCCACGCCGTAGCCCGCATAAGCGGCGAAGGCGGGATCTACGGTTCGTCAATTGCTGCGCGTCTACGGCTTGGCATGCCAGCGTTGGGTCTATATTATTCTCTTGTTTCGCTCGCAGCAACGCGAAGAGGCGAAGGCTGCCACACCGGGAACGGGAAAGCGGCACCGTTTTGTCTGCGATGGGACGGTTTCAAGTCCTCAGCGCGATGTGGATGTTTGGAGGGCTTTGTTCAGGATGGTGGCGAGGTCTTCCTTGCGGAAGGGTTTTTCTAGTATCAATGCTTGATGGTTAGCAGGCATGTCAAGATTAGGGGTGAGGTTGCTGCTATAGCCAGACATAAAAATGACTTTGATGTCGGGCCATGTTTTTCGGATTCTCTTGCTTAATTCATGGCCATCCAATTCGGGCATCATGATGTCTGTTAACAGGATGTCGATCATT
The DNA here is from genome assembly GCA_007129405.1 of Kiritimatiellia bacterium. Classification (GTDB taxonomy): domain Bacteria; phylum Verrucomicrobiota; class Kiritimatiellia; order UBA8416; family UBA8416; genus T3Sed10-140. The sequence continues at coordinate 16,705 of SKVN01000068.1, read as the reverse complement.
GTGTCGCTGGATGTAGCCAAGTGTAGCGCCTCTTGCCCGTTTGCAGCATCGAGAACATGAAATCCCAAGTGTTTGAGAAGACGTTTGCTCATAGCACGTACGAAGTCTTCATCCTCGACTAGCAAAACGGTGTTGCTGTGAGTAGAGGTTGGTTTTTGCACAGGGTGTTGCGTGTGTGTGGGCAATTCAACAGGTTCCTCTTCCCGTGGGAAGTAGAGATGAATGGTCGTTCCTTTGTTGGGCTGGCTTACTAGGTCAATAAAACCGTTGTTTTGCTGCATGATGCCATAAACGGTGGCGAGTCCTAATCCGGTTCCTGCTCCCGGTTGTTTCGTTGTGAAGAAGGGATCAAATATTTTCTTTTGGATATCCAGTGGAATACCGCATCCGTCATCTTGAATAGAGCAGCATACGTATTTACCAGGTTTTAGATTTCCAATTTGTTCGCAATCTTTTGCGGTAAGTTCGGTATTGCTTGCTTGCATGCAGATTGTGCCATTCCTGTGCTGCAGGGCGTCCTTGGCATTTATGCAAAGATTCATAAGGATTTGATCCATTTGTGTTGCGTCGATTTTGATGTTCCAGAGATTATCGTCAACCTGCCATTGGATTTGAACGGACTCACCGATGAGTCGTTGGAGCATTTTCAAGGTAGGCTCGATCGTGTTGCGCAGATTGAGCGTAACAGGCACAGCATGTTGTTTGCTGCCAAACGTAAGAAGTTGACGTGTGAGTGCTGCACAGCGGTTGGTCATGTCGGAAATAAGGTCCAAGTCTTCCAAGGCGGGATGATGGGGTGGTAATTTTTCACGTGCAATATCGGATGACCCCATTATGCCAATAATGATATTGTTGAAATCATGTGCTAGTCCGCTAGCCAGTCTTCCAATCGACTCCATTTTTTGTGCCTGCGCTAGCTTTTCCTGCAGTTTTAGCGTGTCAGAAATGTCACGCATAACAGAGACATAATCGATGATTTCGTTATGCGCGTTTCGTATGGGAGAAATCGTGGTTTCTTGCGTGTAAAGTCTACCATCTTTGTGCTGATTGATTAGCTGACCGCGCCAAACGTTACCTGCTCGCAATGTTGTCCACATATGTTTATAGGTTTCGGCGGGCGTGACTTCGCTTTTGAGGATACCAACGGGCTTGCCAATGACTTCGGTTCGTTCGTGTCCCGTAATTTGTGTAAATGCGGGGTTTGCGTATTCAATAATAGCATCTTTGTTCGTAATGATTACAGCTTCAGCCGCTTGTTCAATTCCTTCCGCCAACCTCTCGGTTCTTGTCTCTGCCTGTTTGCGCTTGGTGATGTCAGAGTCATGTCCCCTTACTCCTATAATGGTGCCTGTATCATCGCAAATGGTGATGCCGCTGCTTTCAACCCAAATAATATTTCCGGATTTTGTCTGGATCCGATTATCAAACCCTTTGAAGCTGCCGCCGTCTTTCAGAAGTTTTTGAAAAAAATCGATAAGGTGAGCACGCTCGGCCTCTGGTACCAAATCATAAAAATATTTGCCTGCATAGATTTCTGCAGCGGTATAGCCGGTGACGGCTTCTACCGATTCTGTTACATACGTATACCTGCCTTCCGTGTCTACCTCCCAATGAAAGGTTTGGCAGTGAAGGGCGAGTTGTTCATATCGTTGATGGCTTTCCTGTAACGCATTTATGGTGTTCTTGTGGTTTGTGATATCCTCCATAATACAGGCGAACTGGCCTTTTCCCGGACAAAACGCTGATACAGAATAATGTCGATGCAACGATTCTGCAAAATGTTCGAAATGGATGGGTTCCCCGGAGAGGGCAACTTTGCCATAGGTTTGAATCCAGAATGGCTCCGTTTGTGGCAGAACTTCTAAAACGGTCTTCCCGATGATATCGTTCACTTTAAGTCCGGTGCATTTTTCGAAGGCGGGATTTGCGGTCACAAAACGATAATCAATGGGTTCTCCTCTTTCGTTGCAAATGATTTCGTGTAACGCAAATCCATTCATCATATTTGTGAAAAGATAATGGAATTTCTCTTCACTTTCGCGCAGCTTTCTTTCCAGGTTATTTTTCTCCAGTATGTTTTCGGGCATATCTTTGGCCGCGTTTTGTTGCGTAGCATGTTTTGATCCCAGATTGCTTCGCATGGATCCGACGCATAATATGCCAAGGGAAAGAAACCCCGCAAATAACCAGAGGTTATGATGTGTCAGGCCAAATGCTAGCAGTAAGGTTGTTGCTACGGCCAAAAGAATAAATGAGGCTCCGGAAAGACTGATTGTATTGCGATTTTTCATGTACGATGGATGCATGGTCTTTTTTTAGTCGAAGACTGATTGTTTTTCGAATTTCATCAAAAATCAAGAAATTATGGTAGAAAAAGCGTTTGTGTTTTTTGCATTTCCTGATTTGGTATTTTTTATTGCATGATATATGATCTAAACCGAAAGTATAATAAATACCTTCTCTCCGCGTTAAAGACCCTGTGAGCTTGTTTTCGTGCGAGGCAAGAGTCAAGGATCATCATGGCAAACGTACTCGTAATTGAGATCCTCGTGGCGTATGAATCGTAAAGCTGATGGGATTACGATAGGAAGTGCCATGCTACGTGATAGTAAGAAAAACGTTGGGTTTTGGATATGACCAGATTTGGAACGGAAATGAAAATAATATGGCTGACACTGCTTGCTGTTGCGTTAATCGGATGTGGTTGTGGCAAAAGAGATGAAAAAGTATTATCGCTATCTGATCACCCCAAAAGGATTATTTGTGCCACGCCTGGACTTGCCGAGGTGGTGTTTGCTTTGGGGGCCGGTGATCGCGTGGTGGGGGTCAGTGATTATGTTGTCTGGCCCCCTGAGGCACTTTCGATTACGCGGATTGGAGGTTGGATGAACCCGGATCGAGAACGATTGCTGATGTTGCAACCGGACTTGATCCTGACGCAGGGATTGCATGAACCTTTGCGCAAGTTTGCCGAGCGGCATGGGATACGTTTTCTGCAAATTCCTACCGATACACTGGAGGATGTTCTACAACAGTTTGTGATAGTAGGAGCGTTACTGGGGCATGAGGAAGAGGGGCGTCAATTACGGGAAAAGCTTGAAAAACAATTGGATGCCATTCAGTCGAAGCTTGCGAATGTACCACCGCGACGGACGGTTCTGTTGTTTGAACGTCCCGAAGGCGTACTGCGAAATCTTACAACCATTGGGCCGTCAACCTTTCTGAGCTCGTTACTGGAGCTTGCCGGCGGGAAAAATGTGTTTGCGGATGTTGTGGGGGATTATCCGCAAATATCGCGCGAAGCATTATTGATGCGTGCACCAGATGTGGTTATGGAATTACATGGGGGTGAGCTGGCTGCCATGCGTCGGGATGCCATTATGCGCGATTGGCAAGCTATGTCGTCTTTACCTGCGGTACGGGAGGGTCGCATTGTTTTTTTAACGGGGAATTATGCTATGATTCCAGGACCTCGAATTGTTGAAACGGTTGAGAAAATGGCGCAATTATTGCATCCGGAGTTATTTTGATGCGCAAGGAACTGCTGCAGCTTGAAAATGTTGTTTTTTCTTATGATACGGGTGATTCCTGGCAATTAGAGATTGAACGATTGGCGATTGGTCGGGAGCATATGGTGTGTTTGGTGGGGCCGAATGGGTCTGGCAAAAGTACGCTCTTGCGAATTTTGGCTGGCATTGTGAGCCCCTCTAAGGGTCGCATTGTATTGGCTGGTAATGACATTGCTCATGTAACGCGTGCTTCGATTGCACGGCGGATTGGTTATTTGCCGCAGGAAACACCGGCCTTGTTTGATTTGACGATCCGGGAAGTGGTGATGCTCGGACGCTATGTGCATGGATCCGGCTGGAGTGGCGGGGTCATGCATGAAGATCAAGCCGCCGTCATGTGTGCTTTGGAGTCGGTACAGCTTGTTGCGCTTCAGCATCGGCGGCTGTCGCAGGTTTCGGGCGGGGAACGGAGGCGTGCATTACTGGCGTCGGTATTGGCTCAAGCTCCGGAAATATTATTGTTGGATGAACCTACCAGTGCATTGGATATTCACCATGCCGTGGAGCTTATGCGTTTGCTTGCCGGGTTTCGCCCACCGGCGCCTGCGGTGATTGTGGTTACGCATGACATTAATTTAGCTAGCCTGTTTGCTGACCGCCTTCTGTTGATGGATCGAGGAAAGGTGGTTGTGGATGGAGATGCGGATGCGGTTATTCGAACCACAAATCTGCGTAACGTATACGGTTCGGGGTTTGTGGTAGAGCGGCACCCGCAGTCACACACCCCTATGGTAGTGCCTGTGCGCGAGGATCAAAAATTACAACCTAAAGAGGAGCACCGCTGTGTATCACAATAAAACCAGCATTTTTCGGGGAATTGTGCCGTATTCGCTTGTGGCGCTCTGTGCTTTGGCGGTTTTGCCGTGGATCGGAGGGGAGGCAATCCTTCCTGCTGGCGTTTGGGATTGGTTGTGGGGAGGGAGCAATATCCAAGGCGTCATTTTTTTCGAACAACGCGTGCCGCGGGTCCTTGCGGCGATGCTGGTGGGGGGAGGATTGGCCATTGCGGGCAGTTGTCTGCAAATTCTTTTCCGTAACCCGTTGGCGGAACCTTGGACACTCGGCGTTAGCGGGGGGGCTTCGGTAGGAGCATTTCTGGCGTATGCGTTTCCGCGTTTGCTTCGCTTGCCGTTCGGGATCGATAGCACCTCGTTTATGGCATTGTTGGGTGCAGGTGCTGTGCTTGGGTTGCTGTTGTGGTGTTCCCATCGCAGGGGAGCCGTGCCTATTCATACTTTGCTTCTTGGCGGGGTGACAATCAGCGTGTTAACGAGCGGCGTGATTATGTTGTCGGTATATTTTATCTCACCCTATCGTTTTTTTTCCTTTCATCGTTGGATGATGGGCGGGCTGGATATTTCGGGGTACGAGGGACTGCTGCCGTTCGTATTCACGGGGGTGCCAGGTGTGTTGTTGCTGTTGTCGTTGGCCCGTGCATTCAATCATTTGACACTAGGAGAAGAATTGGCGCAGGGGCATGGTGTCGATGTTCGCCGTGTACACAGGAAGGCTCTTTTGGGAGCAGGATTGGTGACGGCAGGTTGTGTGGCGATAGCCGGGCCCATCGGATTCGTGGGACTCATTGTGCCGCATGCGGTTCGTCGCTTGAGTGGTTTTGATAGCCGGATGGTTTTGCCTGCGGCGGGTTTGCTGGGGGGGGTGGTTTTGGCCGTGGCCGACGCTGTGGCGCGCACAGTACTGGCACCGACCGAAATCCCTGTTGGTGTTATTATGGCCGTTGTGGGAGGTCCCGTGTTTTTGTACCTGTTGCTGCGCCGTGTGCCGTAAGCGATTATACCTCGAATAAAGGCGTTGAGAAGTATCGCTCGCCTGCATCTGGCAGGATCACGACAATGTTTTTGCCTTCGAAAGCCGGTTCTTCCGCGAGTCGCAAGGCGACTGCGGTTGCTGCTCCACAGGAAATGCCAGACAGCATCCCTTCTTGCAGAGCTAGTTGACGGGCAGTTTCAAATGCTTCGTCGTTTGTCACGGTTTCGACACGGTCTACGATGTCCAAATCGAGTGTTTTGGGAATGAATCCGGCTCCGATGCCTTGTATTTTGTGCGGTCCGGGTTTGATTTCCTCACCTGCGCGCGTCTGGGTGATGACTGGGCTATCGGCTGGTTCTACAGCGACGGATAGCAATGCTTGCTTTTTGTCGAGCTTGAAATAGCGGGATACCCCTGTGATGGTTCCGCCTGTTCCAACACCACTTACCAAAACATCGATCTTGCCATCGAGTGCTTCGTCGATCTCCGGCCCTGTTGTGCGGCGATGGATAGCTGGGTTGGCCGGGTTTTCAAACTGCTGGGGCATGAAGTATTTTTCCGGATGATTCGCGACCAATTCTTGTGCGGTGCGAATGGCTCCAGGCATACCTTTTGCAGCTTCGGTTAATATCAGGTTGGCTCCGAATGCTTTTAATACTTTACGGCGCTCGATACTCATACTTTCCGGCATGGCAAGTGTTACTTTATAGCCACGTGAGGCCCCTACAAATGCCAAGGCGATACCTGTGTTCCCGCTTGTTGGCTCGATGATTTCCATCCCTGGTTTCAATTTTCCCTGCTTTTCAGCTTCCCATATCATATTTGCGCCAATGCGGCACTTGACCGAATAGGCTGGGTTACGCCCTTCGATCTTGGCATATACGTTTGCCTTCCCATTGACGAGCCGATTCAACTTCACTAGGGGTGTGTTTCCAATCGATAAAGAATTATCTTGTACAGCTTTCATTAGGTACCCTTGTTTTGTATTCATTACTAATGTGACTAACATTGTAGCATATAGAACTCTTGCTCAGTGTCAATGGTTAATAGCGGGAAAGGGGGGGCATGTAAAAGGTTTTGGGATGCAAGATGCTCCATGGCGGGATGGCGTGTTGAAATCCTCTTTTGGTAGCACTTCCAAAAACCGGAACATCTTGTATATAAAAATGAAGTTACTGGTTAGCTGCGGCCCCGGGGGTGCCCCAGATGATGCATATTGAAACTTCTTACCCTTACTCGGGCACACCTAATCGTTTACACTTACTCGAAAGTCAGCGCTCATAATATCGAGTAAGTGTAGGGGATTAAGTGCAAGCGAGTAAGTGTATGAACAATGAAGTTACAACCTAGAAGCGTCGTTTGAGCATGCCGGAGAACTCTAGATCACCGAATTGGAAATCGGAAATGTTTGACCAGCGATCAAAGCTGTAAATAGCCATGATATCCAAGGTGAAGTGCTGGAGCCGGAATTGATAGCCGATTAGGGCTTGCCAATATAATTTGGTCCAATCGCTTTCTGTTTCATCTTTGATGTAGCTGGCGAGAACGCCCGTTCCTGCTAGCCAGCCTTGATCTTGGAGTATAAGGTTGAGCTGCGGTGTGAAGACATAGTCAATTTCCGGACCCTCGAAATCGGCCACCGTTTTTATGGATGGTGTATATCCACCGATGATTTGCCAGAAGCCAATGCCTTCATGGAATTCGACCCCGGCCTGATATGTGAGGTCGCCATTACGGAAGGGGAGTGCATCAAAGTGTGTGTGTGTGGTGTGGTAACGAGCACCGATCGTGTAGAAGTTAACGGAAGTAGCCATAGTGCTGGTCGCAAAAAGGCAAGTGAAGCCCAAGGCGATGCATGCTGTAAGAACAGCAAAGCCAGACTTACTCATTGTCGTCCTCTTCTTCGTTCATTGCCTCGTAGTCAGCAGCATCGAGCAAGTCATTGAATTGCTCCATATCCACAGCCGCTATTTTGAAAAGCCAGCCTTCTCCATAGGGATCTTCATTTACAGTTTCGGGATTGGCTTCGAGGGCGTCATTCACTTCTGCGACGCGTCCTGACAAGGGCGCATATATATCACTTGCGGCCTTGACGGATTCAATGACGGCGCATTCTTGATCTTGTTCTAGTTCTGTGTCTGGGTCGGGGAGATCAACAAAGGTTATGTCGCCAAGTGATTCTTGCGCATAATCGGTAATGCCGACGATCGCCAGTCCATCCTCGAGTTTAATCCATTCGTGTGTTTCGGTGTATCTTCTGTCACTTGGTGTCATTGATGTTGTCCCCTTGCTGCTTCAGCCTTGGCTGTATCTACCATGATTCGCAATCTTTCATCACAGCAGTGCATGAACGTCAATCTAAAAAATGTTGTTTCAAATCTTTTTTTTTCTTTCGCGAGCAGCCATTGCCACCATTTCCAGGATGGGTTCGGTTTCGTTCCAGCCTAAACAGGCATCGGTAATGCTCTGTCCGTACACGAGCGGTTGCTCCGGCACGAGATCCTGTCGCCCTGCTCGTAGATGGCTTTCGAGCATCAAACCGAAGATATGCTTATTGCCTGCTTCTATTTGCGCGGCGGCACGCTGTGCGACAATTGTCTGTTGTTTATATTGCTTACGGCTGTTTCCGTGACTGCAATCGATCATAACACGACTTGGTAGCTTTTGAGCTTGCAGTTGTTCTGCTGCTTGGCGAATGGATGCGGGATCGTCGTTTGGGCCATCGGTACCACCCCGCAGAATCAAGTGGCAGGCAGGGTTTCCGTTGGTTGCCACAATGGCTGCGACACCTTGCTTGGTTACGGAAAGAAAATGGTGTGGATATTTGGCTGCTTCGATTGCATCCAGAGCTACGTTGATATTGCCTGTGGTGGCATTTTTAAAGCCGATGGGACAAGATAAGCCGGAGGCCAGTTCGCGATGCACCTGGCTTTCGGTTGTGCGTGCGCCGATGGCGCCCCAGCTTACCAGATCAGCAATAAACTGGGGCATGATTGTGTCGAGAAATTCGCACCCGCAAGGGAGTCCAGCATCAGAGATGTCCAACAATAGCTTGCGAGCAATACGCAGTCCTTTGTTAATCGCAAAGGTGCCATCGAGCATCGGGTCGTTAATGAGTCCCTTCCAACCAATACTTGTACGTGGCTTTTCGAAATATACGCGCATGATGAGAAGTAGGTCATCGGCCAGACGGTCTGCTGTTGGTTTGAGTCGGCTGGCGTATTCCCGCGCGGCCTCGGCATCATGAATGGAACATGGTCCCACAATAACAACGAGTCGATTGTCCTTGCCGATCAGGCAGTTTTCAATTTGGGTGCGTGTAAGGGCGATTTCCTCGGATGCGGCATCGGTGATGGGCAGCTCTTCCATCAGAATAGCAGGAGGAATCAAGGGTTTTAGTGCCGCAATGCGTATATCATCTGTTATTTGTATCATGGTTACTATTTATGATGGCGTTTGCCGGATTGTACAATCAAAATTAGTCTTGAATGCAGGCGTAAAACTGTATGACACGTTGGCGCGAAAGACAAGCTTGCGGATGAGACGGCCAATCGATCTCCCCCGCGGCAGCGAGGGATGTGGCGGTGAAGGGCGTTGAGGGGGGCGTACGTGCTTTTCTGGACCTCGCGTTTCTTTTCTCTGGGGCACAAGCCCAGTGTGCGGTGAAGGTGTCGGTTCGGGTTATTCGTGGCGTAGGGCTTCGATGGGGTCGAGGCGGGCCGCGCGGATAGCGGGGTAGATGCCGAAGATGATGCCCACGACCATGCTCACACCGAGCGCGAGGATGACACTGAGCGGCGTGACATAGGTCGGCATGGCAACCGTGGCGCTGATAATCCGGGGAATTAACATGCCAATTGCCACGCCGATAAGTCCACCCGTGGTAGACAGCACAATTGTTTCAATGAGAAACTGTTGAATAATTTGACGTTGTTTGGCACCGATGGCGCGGCGAACACCAATCTCCCGCGTCCGCTCGGTGACCGAGGCCAGCATGATATTCATGATGCCGATGCCGCCAACAAGCAGGCTGATGCCAGCAATGGCTCCGAGTACAATATTAAAATTACGGCGGGTGGCTTCTGCTTGTCGTAAGAGGGCTAAGGGAACATTGACGCGATAGGCAGTGGTGCGCGGGTGAAAGCGTGCCAGCATGGATTCGATGGCGGCAGCGTTGGATTCGACTGCATCTAATGAGGTTATTTCCACGATAATCTGATTCAATTCTACCTGTTCACGCGAGACGCCTCCTCCGCTGCGTAATTCCTGCAAATCGCCAAAGCGTTCTTGCGCGGTTGTGATTGGGATGTAGAGATCTGTGTTGCGGTCCGGGGTTTGCATCCCGCCTGCTGCGGCGCTTTCGCTCTGGACAATGCCTACGATCGTGAAGGATGTGCCGCCGATGCGAATCTGGGAGCCGAGACCGGCACGTGCTGCGGAAAACAGTCTGCGAGCTGCGTGCTCGGTAAGCACGGCAACATTCGCTTTGCGTTCGAGATCCAGGCCGGTTAGCGCGCGGCCATCGAGTATGGGGCGATCAACGAGTTTAAACCAGTCGGGCGTGGTGCCGACCATCCGCAGTTGCATGGCTTGTGCGCCGATGCGACCTTCGCGTTGTATCAGTTTTACGGGGACCGCTCTCGTGATGTCGGGAAATCCGGTTTGGAGACGGTCAAGATCCGCGTAGCGTAATCCGTATATGAGTAGTCGCGTTTGTTCTCCGCGCTGGCCTTCGTCATCCCCGTCCGGCCGTTCACCGTCTATGATGATGTTATTGCTGCCGAGCCGTCGGATTTGCTCGAGAGCCTCGCGGCTGGCACCTTCGCCGACCGCCAGCATGGCGATAACGCTACCAACACCGAATACGACGCCAAGCATCGTGAGCAGCGAGCGCAATTTGTGGAGCATGAGCGTTTTGATGCCCAGGCGAATATTTCTGAAAAGACGATTGTTTTTCATGCGTGGGCCTCCACGCGTTCGATGCGGCCGTCGCGCATGACTAACCGATGCTTGGCCTGTGCCGCGATGTCGGGTTCATGGGTTACCATGATCACGGTTTTTCCGTTTTGGTTTAAGCCGCTAATCATGTCCATGATTTCCACACCGGTTGCGGAGTCCAGATTTCCTGTGGGCTCATCGGCAAGCAAGAGAACCGGATCGTTGGCTAATGCTCTAGCAATCGCGACGCGTTGTTGCTGTCCGCCGGAGAGCTGATAGGGTCGGTGTCCCAAACGCTCTGCCAATCCGACTTCAGCCGCGAGTTCGGTGGCGCGTTTGCGCGCACGTTCCGGGTGCCATCCCAGGTAAAACAAGGGGAGTTCAATATTTTCGGCCACCGTTAGTTGCGCAATCAGATTGAAGCTTTGGAAAATAAAGCCGAGGTATTTCAGACGTATCTCGCTGAGGGCATCGTCGGTTAATGCTGCAATATCGCGCCCATTGATGCGATACCTGCCGGCATCTGGTCGGTCCAGGCATCCAAGTACATTCAGTAAGGTGCTTTTGCCGCAACCGCTGGGGCCCATGATTGCCCAGAAGCTTCCGGTCTCAAACGTGGTGGTAAAACCATTCAGGGCGCGGATGGGTTCATCCCCCATATGGTAGGTTTTGTGAATGTCTTCCAGTTGTGCGGCGGGCGTACTCATGTTGGCGGACCTTCCGGACGTCTACGTTCGCGCTGGTTTTCTTCCCGTTGGCGAGGCGCAGCAGGATCCTCGACGCGTGGCGTGGCACTTTCTTCCTGCCCGTTTTCCCGGCGTGTTCGGCGCGCTTCACGTTGGGTGCCAACCGGTGGTGCCAGTAGCACCGGCTCTCCCTCATCCAGTCCAGATATGATGTGGACCATGCGCCCGTCGTCCTGTCCGACTTCAACCGGTCGGGCCACAGGGCCATTGGGGGTGAGCACAAATACGGTTGGTTTCCCTTGATGGCGCACAACCGTGTGAACGGGTATGTGCACGGCATCTTCAATGGAATCAACTTTGATGATGGTCTGGCAGCTCATGCCGGCTCGCAGGATATCTCTGCCACCCTCAATCAGGATTTCGGTGTCATACAATTTCAGGTCCGGATTCATGAATGTGCTGGCCGGATCTGGGAGTGGCGCAATGGTATTGACGGTGCCGGTGAAGGTCCGCCCGGGGAGGGCGCTTACCGTGATGTTCACGGGTTGTCCGGGAGCCACCTTTTGCAGGCTGGATTCGTGTATGCGGATGCGTGCCATGAAGCCGGCAGCAGTGGGTAGATGGATAAGCTCCTGACGTTCATTTACTTCCTGTCCTTCTGCTAGTGGTTCCACATTCCCGCGCCAGCGAAAACGCGTGCTTGTGGCATAAATCACGAGACCCGCTTGGGGCGCCACAATGCGCGCCTTGGCAATTTGTTCGTCGAGACGTTCCAAGCGATCCAGATTCTGTTGGTATTCCGATTCACGGGCCCGTAAATCGGCCTCGGCCTGGATGACATCGGACCGTGCGCGTCGTTGCGTACGTTCGAGCGCCATACGCGCTTGATGCTTATCGCTTTCGAGTTGGTTAATGCGTCGTTGAAACTCAAAGTTTTGTAAAAACCGCAAGTTATTTTCTGCCAGTTCTACATCGAGTTCTGCTCTGCGCACGGCCAAAGCATCGGCACGAACTTCCGATTCGGCCAGATATTGTTCCTCGAACAATACTTCGGACCATTCGAGTTTTTCGCGTGATCGCTGTAATTCTTCGCGTGCCATCGTGATGCGCGCTTCGAGCTCCTTGAGTCGGTTGGGGTATTCCCCTTCGCGGTATTGCAGCAGATCCTCCTCGGAGAATTGAAGTTTGAGTTCGGCATTTTCAACATCGCTCTGCGCCTGGTTTCGCACCACTTCAAGGTTTTCCCTGCTACGAATAAAGGCGGCTTCTGCATTTTGTACGCGGATATCCAGATCCACACGCCGGTCTACCAAGCCCGAGGAATCCAGTTCTACAAGCAAATCTCCTTTTTCCACAAGCGTTCCTTCTGGGATGAGGAACAAAATCCGGTTGCGTCCTTCCAGTTCACTGGAGAGGATAACTTGTTCGCGTGGGTGAACGGTGCCTCCCTCTTGTACCGTGATGTCGAGCGGGCCTCGTGCAGCGGGAAATGTGGCGACGGGGACACTGCTGCGTGCAACGCGCAACTGCCAGGTGAGAATCGCCGCACCTACACTTGCGACCAGAAGGATCAGGATCGCCGCCCGCAGTTTAGTGTTCGTGTTGTTCTTCTTCATGAAATACCTCATTATCGGATTGTGCTGTCTGCATATGTTGCGCTAGCTGTTGTTCTTGCAAGGTGCCATCGATGCTCATCTCTAACAAATCGGCATCACGCTGAAATCGCAGTTGGGCGAGTCGATGATTGACCGCTGCACTTGTGAGTGCATTGCGCGCATTGACCAACGCTTCGCGCGCTTCCAGGACGTCCCGTATTTGTGCTCTACCAGCTTGTAAAAACATGTCGGTGCTGTGCACACGTTGTTCTGCGAGCACTGCCGCTTGCTGCTGGATTTCGAGTGCCTCACGGGTCTGGTGTAAGCGCCGCAGGGAATCCCGGATTTCAAGTTTTACGCGGTCTTCGAGTTGTGCAGCCTCGCGGTGGGCGGCATCGAGTGCAATCAGTGCGCGTCGGTAGGCGATGCGTTCACGGCGCCGATCCAGCGCAAGATCGATGTTTAAAAATCCCGAGGTTCGTCGTGCGCCAAGATCCAGACGCGCGTTGTCCTGTTCGGCCGCGCTGAAGCTCGCACGGCTTTCCCCGGTACGTACTCTTCCGCCTAGTGTGACTTCCGGACGAAATGCATCTTCCGCTATTTTGATTTTGCGTGCCGCGTCTTCGGTGCGCATACGTGCTATTTGCAAGTCGAGGCGATTGTCCAGTGCAAAGCGTATAGCCGTGTCTTGATCCGGGCCGACTCTTTCATTTGTATTTTCGTCCTGATTATTGAGAAGCAATGCATCTACGAGCTCTGGTAGAATGGTGTCATCCAGTTGGATTCTAGCATCTGGCGGCAAGCCCAAATCGAAAATAAAGCGGTCCAGTCTGCTGGCATGCTGTTCACGGGCATCAATCCACCGGTTTCTGGCACGCAGTTCGTCTTGTACCGTTTGGTCGTATTGGAATGCAGGTAAGCGACCGGCATCGGTCAAACGGCGTGCTCGTTTGCGCGACTGTATCAGGCTCTCATAGTTCTGGCGGGCATTTTCAATTTGGCTGGCGGCCTGCAATACGTCCAGGTAACTACCAAATATGTCAAAGGCAAAGGTGCGCTTGAAGCGTTCGAATTCCATAACGGCATAGAGCATGTCGCGCTCTGCTTGCCGCAGGGGTTCAGCAGCGATTTCCCGTCCGGAGCCGCGCAACAGGGGGATCGTGATGCCTGTGTCGCCCAGGATGCCAACAGAGGATGCCGATCCTTGCGTAAGTAAACGAACGAGGTCTACAGCCAGACTTCCAGTCCAGGTAACGCCATTTTGAAAAGTGCGCGTTGCTCGTAACGGGGCAGAGGCTGAGATTCCCCGTACGGGATCTTCTCCGCTGCGATCTTCTTCGATATTCAGCTCCAGCTCTGATGCAAATGCTTGGCGAAAGGACGATTGTTCCAAATCGAGCCCGAGCGCTGCCGTAAAAAGCTGTTCTTTGCTTTGTTGAAAGGAACGGCTATTACGGGCGGCCACTTGCAGTGCCGTCACAGGGTCCAGTACAAATGGGTCTGGTAATGTTGGGAGGGCGTGGGGGGGGGCGGAATCAAGGAACACTTGCATGCCGGGAAGACTATGGTCGTCAAGCAAGCGGGACCGTAACGCGTCTGCCGCTGTGCCAAGTCGGATTTCCTCCGTTCGGCCTAATGCGGCTTGCTGGGCTGCCGCAATGTTTGCCGTGGCGGCACGATCTGCTTTTTCCCGATGCCAGGAAGCCGACCGGCATCCCGTCAGTATGATCATCCATGCTATCAGAATTACTGTATGCTTCATAACTTTCGAGTTTCACAGATAAGGTGAAACCGGTCAAGGCGGTGTCGATGTTTTTTTTGACTGTATACGCGGTTTTCCCGTTTTTTGCGGGCCCGCGCGCTACGAGATTATTGTGGTCCGGCTTTTGTGCACATTTGCAATATGTTGCATGTCTTATACGTGTTTACTGGTGTTTCCTTACGCTTGTGTCTGCGAGTGGCTTGGATGTGTTGGTGTCTTTTGGTGCCCGATTGTTTGTTTTTCCGCAGATTGAAAGTATGCCAAAAAAAGGACTGGACTCTGCGACTAGGGTACGCTACATTCCCAAGTTCCCATGCAAGATAGCTAGGTGCCACAGTGATAAAACGGAATGTGGATGGTGTGCAGAGGGACTGTATCGACACAAAGAATTGAAGGTGGTTGATTATGCCCAAGAAAAAAACCAATAAAGCGGCAGCCAAGCGTGTACGCGTGACAGCAACCGGTAAAATGAAGTTTTCCAAGCCGGGAACGGGTCATTTGCTCGGAGGCAAAAGTCGTAAGCGTAAGCGGAATTTGCGTAAAGCCGGCGTTTTGAGTAAGCCGGAAACACGGCGTCTGCAAATTTTGATTTCATCCTGAGGGAAGTGAGGTAATACCATGCCAAGAGCAACAAATGCACCGGCATCGCGGAAGCGTCGTAGCCGGATTTTAGATCGAGCCAAAGGCTTTAGGGGGTCCCGCAGCAAATTAATCCGTATGGCGTCCGAGTCTGTAGACCGGGCCATGTGGATGTCTACGGCTCACCGTAAGCTGAAAAAGCGTAATTATCGCAACTTGTGGATTGTTCGTATTTCGGCGGCTTGCCGTGCGAATGATGTTAGTTATAGCCGTTTGACAGAGGGATTGACGAAAGCAAATGTACAATTGAACCGTAAAATGCTCTCGGAAATCGCGATTCATGATTCTGACGGATTTAAGACAATTGTTGAAATTGCCAAGGCTGGCTTGCAATAGTTGTCGTAGCAGTATAGAAAAAGGGCCATCTTTCGAGATGGCCTTTTTTTTTGCTCGAGAGTGTAGAAGGGGGATGTGATGGAGGATAAAATTTTTGCCATGCGTGATGAGGCTTTGGCGCAGGTTGCTGCTGCCCGGACGGCAGCTGATCTGGAAGCTGTGCGGATTCAATATTTAGGGCGCAAGGGATTGTTGCCGGAGATTATGAAGGGGTTGCGGGATGTGCCTGCCGAGCAACGGGCTGGAGTGGGGCAAGCGGCGAATCAGTTCAAGGAGGCATTGTCTGAGGGACTCCGTGAAAAGCAGGAAACACTAGCCAGTGGGAGTTGCCAGGCTGCGGGTCCCGCATTTGATCCCACATTGCCGGGGCGCGTTATTCCACGCGGAAGTCGGCATCCCGTTTCGCTTGTGATTGAGGAGGCGGTGCGAATTTTTGCCAAGTTGGGTTTTACGGTTGCGGAAGGGCCGGATCTGGAGACGGGGTATCGCAATTTCGATGCCTTGAACACACCGGATTATCATCCTTCGTTAAGCGAACAGGACACGTTTTGGATTGAGCCCGACTTATTACTGCGCACGCAAACATCGCCTGTGCAAATTCGTGTGATGGAACAAACGCAACCCCCGATACGGATTATTACGCCGGGGCGATGTTATCGGCGCGATACCACGGATGCCACACACAGCGCGAATTTTCATCAGATTGAGGGTTTGTATGTGGATAAATCCGTTTCATTGGCTGATTTGAAGGGTACGTTGGCGCATTTTGCTCGTCAGATGATGGGCCCGGATGTACATGTGCGTTTTCGTCCGCATTTCTTCCCGTTCACGGAGCCGAGTGTCGAATGCGATTTTTCATGCCATGTCTGCGGCGGCAAGGGCTGTCGTGTCTGCAAGCAGAGCGGCTGGATTGAAATTGCGGGTGCTGGCATGGTGGATCCGCGTGTGTTTGGCAAGGTTGGTTACGATGCCGAGAAGTATACGGGTTACGCATTTGGGATGGGCATTGAGCGGATTGCGATGATCAAGTACGGCATTCCGGATATCCGGATGCTGTATGAAAATGATTTACGATTTTTAGGGCAGTTTCGGTAGAATAACAGCCCGCCCCTGGGGTATCCGGATGGTGACGAACTGTAACTTGGGGCGGCGCGATGAGGGACTGGTTGACGAGATCGGCGACGAGAACGGTGAACGATTTTATTTGCCAACTCGTAATCCGCTCTCGTCGCCGTTCTCGTAATCCGTAGAGGGAAAATCATATTGCGTTAACGGTGAAGGTAGAGATTGGTGGATTGCGATGAAAAGACCGGAGTGTTTACGTGGGGGGGATGCATTTCCTGCATATCGTTTGGCAGGGTTGCTGGAACGAGTGCAGTCGGTATGTCCTGCGGTACAAGCGTTGGATGT
>SKVN01000013.1 GCA_007129405.1 Kiritimatiellia bacterium | reverse complement strand
TCCTGCGTATCGATCCCGCCCATGAAGGAAATCTTTCCTCCGAAGTCGTGCGCCAGTGTTTGGGCATCCATATTGGCGGCTTTGGCCTGAATGGGATGCAGGCAATCAACCCCGGCATCGATTAAACGATCAATCACTTTATAGATCGCCCCGCATGAATGCAGAATGACTTGGTGTCCGTGACGATGGCCTTGATCCGTAAACTGCCGGAACCAGGGCATGACAAATTCGTCGAATTGCGCGGGACCGCAAAATAAATCCAGTTGGGTCCCAAAATCGTTGCCAAAGAAGAAAGCATCGACAACATGCCCGGCTTCTCTGAAGAACCGCTCATTTGCATCGTAGTAGAATTGGCAAACGCGATCGGTGACGGCATGCACAACCGCCGGATTGAGGAGCATTTTCATCATGTAGGCTTCAATGCCGAACAAATCCATGATGTTATGAAAAAAGCAGGTCCAGAGACCGCTGGCACGATAAACTGGTCCCAAGCCAGAAAGGCGTTCAAGAATGGGTCCAAAATCCAATTCTTGTGGATCTGGCCAAGGATAATCTTCTACTGCGTCGGGGTCTTCTGTCTCTGCAAAGGGGCCTGCATCGCCATGCGCGTTTTTTTGGATGGGAAATCCTCCGAATCCGGCAGGCACCCATCGGAAATCATCCCCGAGCAGTTGGCGAATGGCCTCTTGATCCTGTAGTCCAAAGTATTCGGATAGGATCGGCCATGTATCCTTGGCAGGATTGCCCAGCCAAAACCCACAACGATCTGTAGTTTCGCCTGCGATGATTTTTCGAATGCGTTCTCTACTGTTCACGTTGCACCTGTGATTTGCTGACCATGCATGTATCCTATAGAAAATCTCTTTTTACATCTAGGATCGATTTGTCAGGTTGCTTTGTGGCTTTTGGTGCGCAATACTGCATAAACCATATCTGCTCGAGACGGTGTATTTGATACGAATAGTCGAAAGCAGACCAGGAATAAGAAAACAGCAATGGTATAAGATAACCAAATCAGGAAAGGATCATACGATGCGAAAATGGATGGCAACAGCAGTGATTGGCTTGATCATGCCCATGCAGGTGCAGGCAGGCCCCTTGCAGGTATACATTCTTTCGGGCCAGTCGAATATGCAGGGGCATGCCCATGTTTCGACGTTTGATTATATCGGTCGTGATCCTGAAACGGTTCCCTTGCTGGAGCGCATGCGGCATCCCGATGGGACGCATCCTGTGTTGGATCGGGTTCATATTTCGTATCTTTCAGAAAACCGCCAAGGCCAACCGACCGTAAAAAGTGGTCCTTTGACAGTGGGCTTTGGTGTCGCTGATGACCGGATTGGACCGGAGTATACTTTTGGCATTTTTATGCAGGACTTTGTCGATGAGCCCATTCTCATCATCAAGACGGCGTGGGGCGGGAAATCGCTGTTTGCTGATTTTCGGCCACCGAGTGGTGCTACAGATGAGCATCCTGTGGGTGCATATTATACACGTATGATGGACCATATCCGCGCTGTGCTGTCAGATCCTGGTGCGGTATCACCGCATTACGATCCAGCCAAGGGTTTCGAGATTGCAGGCTTTGTCTGGTTTCAGGGCTGGAATGATTTGACCAATTCGGGGGTATATCCGCAGCGGGGGCAACCGGGCGGGTATGATGTATACAGTGAATTGCTGGCACATTTGATACGGGATGTACGCATCGCGTTGCAGGTGCCGGATGTACGCTTTGTGATCGGTGTGCTTGGTGTTGGCGGACCGACCGAGGACTACACGAATCCGCGGTTCAAAACCATTCATCAGAACTTTCGTGATGCCATGGCGGCCCCAGCGGCCCTCCCGGAGTTTGCGGGTACTGTTGTGACTGTTTTGACCGAGAAGTACTGGGACCACCGGTTGGCAGCAGTGCGTGAGACAAAAGCCGAAGACCGTACAGACGAGGAGCAGGAAATCGCGCGCGGTTTTTCGAACCAAGGCTTTCACTACCTCGGATCCGGCAAAATGTTTGGACAATTTGGGCGTGCCTTTGCTGAGGCTATGGCTGGAGTAAAGACTGAACGGTCAGAAAACTGAAATAGGAATAGGTAGGGATGGCGAAGAGACCGAATATTCTGTTTATTATGTCAGATGATCACGCCTCGCATGCCATGAGCTGTTATGGCAGCCGGATCAATCAGACACCGCATTTGGATCGGATCGCGCAGGAAGGCATGCGGTTTGACAATTGCTTCTGCACGAATTCGATCTGTACACCGAGTCGGGCTTCCATTTTGACGGGTACGTATAATCATATCAATGGGGTCACGACGTTGGACACCCCGATGGATAATCAGCTTCAGACGTTTCCGAAGCTTTTGCAGGAAGCGGGATACCAGACTGCGGTCTACGGCAAATGGCACCTCGGCGAGGGAGAACGCCATAAGCCGGCCGGCTTTGATGATTGGGCGGTGATTCCCGGACAGGGCTATTATCACAATCCAACTTTCATTTACCCTGGGGAAGGCGGCGGCATTAAACGTACGGTTCCTGGCTATGTCACCGACGTAATTACCGATATGTGTCTGGATTTTCTGGAGAACCGTGACCCGGATAAACCCTTTTGCCTGCTCTATCATCATAAGGCGCCGCATCGTCCCTGGTACTCGGATGAAAAGCATGCCGGTATGTTTCTGGATGTTGATGTGCCGGAACCAGAGACACTCTATGACACGTACGAAAACCGAGCCAAAGCTGCCGAAATGGCTGCGATGCGCGTGGGCGTAGATATGTGCCGAGAGGATGTAAAGGGCGAATTGCCGGATGACATGGGAGAAATGGAGCTGCGCAAATGGGCGTATCAGCGCTACATCAAGGAATATTTGCGGGTGGTACAAAGTCTGGATGATAATGTGGGGCGTGTGCTTGATTATCTGAAAGATGAGGGGCTCGAAGACAACACCATTGTGGTATACACTAGCGATCAAGGTTTCTTCCTTGGCGATCACGGCTGGTACGATAAGCGGTTCATGTATGAAGAGTCTTTGCGGATGCCATTTATCTTACGCTATCCAAGTGAAGTGATGGCCGGAACAACTAATCAAGACATTGTCTTGAATGTAGATTTTGCCCCGCTGATTTTGGATTTTGCTGGCATCCAGATTCCGGTAGATATGCAAGGGCGCAGTTTCCGGTCGATCTTGCAAGGCAGCACACCACCAAATTGGCGCGAAGCGATGTATTATCGGTATTGGATGAACGCGGCGCATCATAATGTAGCCGCGCATTACGGCATACGGACGCAAAAGTATAAGCTCATTTACTACTACTATGATGGGTGCGAAAAGCCCGGGACCATAAATCCCTTTATATGTGCAGGGAAACGCGAAATTCCCAGTCTTGACGGGATGGAACCTGAGTGGGAACTGTTTGATCTGGAACAGGATCCATACGAGATGCATAACGTTGCGCATGATTCGGCGTATGCGGGTGTTTTTCGCGAGTTACGCGATGAACTGCACCGTTTGCAAGCGGAAGTTGGAGATGTGCGGTATAGCAAGGATGTGGATTGATCGATGCGTTGGGTTGTGTCGAGCGCGGTGGGTGGTGCGCTGGCCCCGTCGCTTCGCTCCGCCCAAAGCGGTGCGTTCGCTATCGCTCGGCACCGCACTCCATATTGGGTTGTGGTTGTTTTGGAGTGCGGCGATTGGAATCGCCGCTTTGGGATTGCGCGTAGCGCGGGGTCGGTGATGGGCTGAGCGCGTTGGATGAATACAGGGCAAAAGAAAGAGAGAGATGATGATACGTACGTTTTTGCAACATGATGTTCGCTGGCAGCAGAGTCTGGATGGTCGCTGGGATTTTGTGCCGGGGTGTGATCGCAAGGATAAAGCCAAGTTACCCAAAGCATATACACGCACGATTCAGGTGCCCTCGGCATGGGAGTTATTGCCGGGCTTGGAGAACTACCGTGGCAAGGGTTGGTACCGCACCGAGATTCCTGCTGTCGAAGGCGCGGCCGTACGACTCGTTTTTGGCGGGGTATCGCATACGGGCACGGTCTTTGTCGACGGCCGCAAAGTCGGGCAGCATTATGATGCCTTCACACCGTGGGATGTGGTGGTTTCCGGTTTGACGCCGGGTATGCATGAGCTGGTGATCGAAGTGGACAACACCTTCGGGGACCATTCGGCGCTGCATATCGAGAACGACTATTATACGTATGGTGGTCTGACACGCCCAGTGGAACAGCAATTGGTGCCGTCTGTTTATCTTGATCGTGTGTTGGCGACCCCGCGCAAGGAAAAGGGCAAATGGAATCTGTATCTTCGCGTACGTCTCAAGAACTGGAGCAAGGTTGCCGAAAACCGTCGGGTCATGTGTTTACTGGGGTCGCACGAATTCGATCTCGGATCGGTAACGGTCAAGCCTGGCGAGGAACGCATCATCAAAGGATCGCTGCGTGGATTGACGGTAAATCCGTGGTCCCATGAAGCACCACATCTCTACGAGCTCGAAACCTTGTTGTTTGAGGACGATGAGATTGTAGATGATTTGATTGAACGTGTGGGGTTCCGGGAAGTCAGCATTAAAGGTAAGAAAATGTTGCTCAATGGTAAGCCCTTCAAGCTGCATGGATATAATCGCCATGAGGATCATCCGCATTATGGCAATGCAATTCCAGTGGAAGCGATGGCGATAGATTTGGAGTTGATGCGGGATCAAGGCTGCAATGCGATTCGTACCTGTCATTATCCCAATGACATGCGTTTTCTGGATTTGTGTGATGAGTTGGGTTTTTATGTCTGGGAGGAATCGCATGCCCGGACGGTGAAGTTTTCGCACCCTGCTTTTGACCAGCAAATCGCGGACAGCACGCGGGAAATGCTGGATTGGCATTTTAATCATCCCTCGATTGTGATCTGGGGATGTTTGAATGAATGCAACTCGGTCACCAAGGATGGCAAGGCTGTGCATCGCCGCATTTTGAAGATGCTGCGTGATGGGGATGGGAGTCGTCCGGTCACATTTGCGTCGAACAGGGGAACAGATGACATATGTCTCGATCTCGTGGATGTGGTTTCGTGGAACATTTATGATGCATGGTATGGGGGCGGAGTGGATAATGTGGAGCCGGGGCTGAAGCGGATGCTCAAATGGCTGCATTCGAATGCAAGTGGGGCGAAGGGCAAGCCGTTGATCATGAGTGAGTTTGGGGCCGG
>SKVN01000048.1 GCA_007129405.1 Kiritimatiellia bacterium | reverse complement strand
GAGGGAAGCTGAAATGGGGAGGGGGATTGGGGAAAAGCTGAAATGCTGAAATGCTGAAAAGCTGAAATGGGGAGGGGGATTGGGGAAAAGCTGAAATGCTGAAATGCTGAAAAGCTGAAATGGGGAGGGGGATTGGGGAAAAGCTGAAATGCTGAAATGCTGAAATGGGGGGGAAGGTTAACCGCAGAACACGCAGAAAGACGCAGAAGGGGGAGGGGGATTGGGAAATGCTGAAAAGGGTGTGGGGTTACGGGCTGCTGGCAGCATATGCGCTGTAATGATTGTTGTAGTGATAGTAGGTGCCGTAGGAGCCGTAGCCGAATTTGCTGAAATCGACATCGTTGAGGATGAGGGCAATATTTGTGATGCCGGATTCCTGAAAGCGCTGGATGGTGTGCAGACTGATTTTTTTGCGGCTGGTTGCGGGGCGAACCATGACCAATAGGGTGTCGGCCAGTGGCGCAAGCGCAAGGGCATCGCTCACGAGTCCGAGCGGTGGGGCATCAATAACAATATGATCGTAATGTTTGCGTGCCCATGCGATCAGTTTTTCGACGGATGGGGTGCCTGCTAGCTCGGCCGGACTTGCACCGCTCACGGGGCGGGTTGCAATGATATCGAGCGAAGGACAATCGGGGCAGTTGAAAATGAGTTCTTCGCCGCTTTCCAGCTCTTTGCCGCCAGATAAGGCACTGAGTAAGCCGGGATGATTTCCGGGCATGGAAAAAATACGATGTAATCGTGGGCGGCGTAGATCGAAGTCAATGAGCAATACACGGCGTTTCTTTTGGGCCCAGGCGGCTGCAAGGTTGCAGCTTGTTACGGTTTTACCTTCGCTGGGCATGGAGCTGGCGACGAGAATGACTTGTGCATAGTCTTTGTACTGGGGTGAATCGAGCATGGCACGTAAGCCGGCGTACGCTTCGGTTACCTGACTGAATCGATCGCACAGGGATGCCAGTGCAATTGCGGTACGCTCTTTTGTGTTTACATGCGGTATGACGGACAACATGGAAACCCCCCATGGGGTAATGTCGTCGGGGTCGACAATGTGATCTTCAAGATGATCGACGAGGAGGGCAAGTCCGGTCCCGGCAGAGAGTCCGAGCAGGAGCGCCAAGGCGAAAACGATTTTTTTTCGTGGGTGTATGGGACTTCCCGGGGGGGTGGCCAACTCGACGATTTTTACGGTGGCGGTATTTTCGTCGGCGGCCAAGCGTGCATCCTGAATGCGCGCGAGGATGCCGCGATAGGATTGCTCGGCGGCGTTTCGTGAGCGTTCGAGGGCTGCGAGTTCTGTGCGGGCTTGCGCAATTTGTATGTCGAGTTCCTGTGCCAGGCTGGCTTGTTCTTCTTTGCGTCTGCGCATGCTTTCGGCTTGTTGTATGAGAAGGGTTTCGTTGGCGGCAGCGGCGGATCGCGCCTGATGCATTGCATTGCTGGCTTGCTCGCGATAGAGCGCGATCAGGCGATCTTGCGCTTTTACATCGGGATGATTCTCGGTAAAGCGTGCCAGAAGTTGTTGCCGGGTGACGACGGCGCTGCGCCATTGTTCGAGAACGTTTCTGATTTCCAGTTCGCGTGGTATGTCGGTTGGTAGATTGCCAGCTAATTCCGGCGTGAGTTCAAGGGTTTCGAGCGTTAATCGCAAATCTTGTGCGCGGGCTTCCTGACTCTGGATTTCAACGAGGGCACGGTTAAAACCCAGGAGTGATTCTTCGGCGGTTTTGCGACGGCTTTCCAATGCGTCGATACTGGAGGTTGCGATGTGCTGCAGTAGTTCGACTTCGGCTTGTTGCAGGGCTTGTCGTTGTATTTCTTCCTGCGTTTCGAGCCAGGCAACAGCGGCATCGGAACTGGTACGGTTTTCTTCGAAGGCACTAATCTGGGTTGCTTTGGCAAATGCATTACAAACGGTTGCTGCCATGACCGGGTCGGGGTGGTCGAACGTGATTTGCACGATACTGGTTCGACGCAGAAGGGATATCTGAATCCCGTTCCTGAGGGCACGCAGGCGGGATTCGAAATCGTGCTCGGCAGATCGCTCTTGCCCGTTGCGTGTGCTTGTTTGCAGTGCGTCGGGATGCTCCGCAAGAAGATGGCTAAGCGCAATTTCCATGACTGCGCGAGACCGAAAACGTTCCAGGCGTGTATTGAAAATTTCTTCCGAGGATCCGGCTCCGCCGGGATCCTCGATCAGGGCGGCTTGTTGCGTGAGAATGCGGGGACGCCGGACGCTCAATTCGATTTGGCTGCGTGCACGAAATACCGGGGTGGTTTTTTTTAGATAGAAAAAAGCGGCGTTCAGGGTAAAGGCAACGACGAGTGCGATGGTGAGCCATTTGTTGATGATAACACGCAGGATGCGTTTGGGGTGCAGCCATTCGGAACCAGGACTTATGGCTTGATCGTATAGATGGTAAGCCAAGTGTTGTGAATAGGGATCATGATGTGGTGCGTTTTTCAACTTGGGGTTATTTGTGTCCATTTTGTGTCCATTTTTTCGGGGTTATGCGAGTGCGTGTGTTTCGATTTCCTTGTGCTGTGAATGGATGGGAGCCAAGCTAGTAACGTAGTCCATGCCCATAATATCGCCGGCGCGCGAAAGGGCAAGTCAATCAAGCTAAAAATATAAACGAGGAGTAGCCCCATGGCGGTCATGCAGACGATGGGGCTGTGCCATGAATGTCGTGAACGGAGCGGCCAGAGAAGGATTGCGATGCCTGCGAGCAGAATGGAGGATCCCACGATACCCAGTTCGGAGAGAAACTGTATGGGGTCATGATGAACATTGGCTCGTCCGGATCGGCGTACCAGATGATCCCATTCCTCGGGCGGGACATGCATGGCAAAGGCGTAGCGGAAGCCCCAGCCGCCAGTCCCGTAGAGCCAGTGTGATTTAAAGACGTCCCATCCTCCTTGCCAGAGACGAGGTCGTACGGTTAAGTCGAGGTTAACCTTGGCGAGTTGGGGAATCATTTGCCGTGTGGGAGGGGTGCGGATTGTGAAGCGTTGCCGGATATGATCGCTCCCAAAACCGGAAACAAAAAAATACAAGATGGCAATGGTTGCCATTGTGGCGGCGGTCATATTTACTTTGGCGGCCGGTTTTAATAGATACCAGCATTTGAAAAGTCCGTACAGGGCGCCTGTTGCGATGAGTCCCCACGCCAGAATGATACCCGCGCGGCTAAACGCAAAATTGGCACCGATCACACAAAGAAACGTTAGTATCATAAATAACAGAATCTGATGGCGCGTGGTTTTTGCCTTGTTCTGACGTTTGCATACCTGATGAAGAAGGAATCCGCCTGCTAGAGCGGCCATCATGACAAAATAGGCGGCCGCATGATTCACGTACGGAAAGCTGGCAAAGAACCTGTGGGTAACGGGTTCGAGACCGAACATTTTGCCGGGGATGATGAAAAAGGTGAAGAGTCCCATGCATACGAGCAGGCTTGCGTTGATCAGAACGGCAATGATGCCGATGCGCGTGTAATCAGGATTGCCATGGCGTTGGAGAAACCGGATGGTCAGTGCGAGGATCCAGGCTACCCAGAACCATTGCATGAATCGAAAGGCTTCGCCTGCATTATATGCGGAAGGTAGATGTGGACGAGGGGGCGGGGGATATAACCATGTAAGTTCACCGACATCAAAGTAAGCAGGTCTGCCCGCGTTCCATGCTTGTATGCCGAGGTAAAGCATAAAAAGGATGCCGATGGGAAGCAGTGGGTCGATGTTAAAGGATATTTGCGACGGGGGGCGTGTTCGCGTGGTTTGATATTCAAGCCAGAGGATTGAGAGCAGCAAGATGAGGGCGGCCACGGAGAAGAATGGTATATACACAATGCGTAGGCCGGACCACAACCAAACTGACAGCGATAGAATCAATACCCAAATGGTGTTGATGGCGATGTTGGTACGTTTTGGTAGCATTGTTTCCGGGGGGCACAAAAAAGCCCGGTGATGCACCGGGCGCGTGATTATTTGCCGATTAGATTTGCTGGCCGGGATATCCTCTTCCCTCAGGGGACGTCGTGCCGCCTGGCGGTGTTCCAGGAAGTGACGTTACCGTGGCGGCATATGCGTCGCCAAATACGCGGCCCAGGTTTGTTCCGCTTGCGCCTCCTGCTTGCGCACCCGCTTGTACGGCAGCCCGGAATTCTTGCGTTGCTGCAATGATCGGGGTTGCTGCAATGGTTGCTGCCAGTGCTTGTGCAAATGCGGTTTGCGATGCAATGGGGATAGCGGCTGTGGCTGTTTCGACTACGACTTGCACATTGGCGGCAATAGCGGCTACGCTCAGGCCTGCTTCCTGCCCTTGCGTGATAACAGCGACAAGAACGTCACGAACGATGCTGGCGGCTTGTTCTGGTGAGGCTCCATCCAGCAGCGCTGCGATGGCGGAAGGGTCTCCCGCTGCAGCTTCAATTTCGTCAGGGGTTGGCATTGTGAAATCACTGGTTTCTGCCACGGCTGTGAGGCATGTCATGCCCAACATCATTAGCACTACGGCAATTGTCAGTTTTTGGGCTACAGGTTTTTTCATTGTGATCCTCCTTGGTCATTTCATTTGGTAAATCAGTATTGCAACCGCAGGCCTAGTTTGACTTGCGTCTGGTCGTAATCTCCAGCGGGAGATTCAATCGAGTCAAACGTCAGTTGGGTGTAAAATGAGAGGTATTGGGATGGAGACTGGTAGTCGCCTCGAACACTGAATGCCGTACCTTTGTCGGTACGGTCAAGGAGTTCTCCGTCGACGTTGACGGGATCGAAGTATTCGTCTTCACGGTAGGCTGCGTTGGCGGACAGGCGTATGGATGTTGTGGTCTGCATTTGTGCGCCCAAGTAGTAGATCGTGTATTCAGCGGCATTGCCACGGAAGAGCGACGATAGTTGTGTGCCATTGCGGCCACCCGCCAACAACGTTACTTTGTCGGTTGCGCGGAGTGACGCCTGGGCATCGAAAACAAATGATTCTTTGGATTCCTGGTCATCGGGGCGATTGTAGTTCTGAAAACCGGCGGCAGCCCGCACGTTCAATTTGTCTGTGGTTGTGGTTTTAAACCCGGCCTTTACATTGTAAAAGTCGGCCGTGTCATCCAGTCCATCACTGTCTTGCACACCATAGCGAGCGACGACGAGGCCGGATGTTTTGTGGGTCAAGCGCGATGCCGTTTCGATGCCTGCAGTTTGGGTTGTGATCTT
>SKVN01000011.1 GCA_007129405.1 Kiritimatiellia bacterium | reverse complement strand
TCCCGTGTATGGTAAGCATCAGGAACGATGGCGACACCACTGATGATGTCGGTGTTGTTTGTTTTTGAGACGTGGCGGATTTCGAATTTTGTCGGATATATGTATTCCGTGACTACCTTGATGGTTGCATTCGTGCCTGACTTTGTGCGGATTTTGGGAGCAGAAAGAAGATCAACACTGTCTGCGCCCCTGAACGCAGAGGGCAAATCCGTCATGTCTTCTGATTCGAAAATTCGGGATGATGCTTTCTCCCAATGGGCATCAAGTTGCCAAGCATCATTTGGATCGCCGGATAATGTCTGGCGGATCTCGATAAATCGGACCTCAATTTCAATGTCAGGAGATGCAGCAATCATTTGTGCGGCAACGAGTAGCCCTATGAGTATGACGCTATATTTCACTATGCAGTCCTTTTTTCGCGACGAGTGCACTTAACCGGCTGCAGGAGGTTGTATTAAACTTCCTGCAGTAGGGATCAGGCGATTCGGCTTCATTTTTCGGGTGTGATCAAATCCACTTTTACAATTGGCGATGATAACTTCTCCTCCAGAAATTCCCACAGTAGATTCACGGTTGGTGTCATTTCTTCTGTTACGCTGGCAAGTCGCGCAACATCTGTCGTCAATTGTTGTACTTGGGCGGAAAGCAAGTCGATCTCTTGCTGTTGCCGCTTTGCCGTCATGCATCCCGATATAGGTAAGACAATTGCTAGCAGCATGAGTGTGTATAGGTATCTTTTCATCGTCATCATCGAACGTGTGCTTGACCCGCTGAGGGGTAGCAAGCAACTTCCCTGGTCGTCAATTTGTGTTAGTCCTGTTCAAGAAATAGTCCATTAATCCGTTCTGTGTAAGTCTGTTCTGTTGTCGGGGGGCCGCTTAAGGGCCTATCATAGTGCATGCTGATATTGAGGTGCACGGTTGTCTTCCCGACTCTGTAATAGTATCCTGAGCCGTGGTGTTGTGTTTTGAGGTTATCTCCAAGAATATCCTTTACCTCATCAAGGGACATCTCGTTCTTGATGCCGTTGTCGAGCCGCCACTTTCTTGCATTGAACCACGGATTTGTCTGAAGCTGATTTGCTAATCTCCAGTCTATGACAGAACTGTCGATACGAAGGCCAGATAACCGCCCTTCTGTGAAAATGAAAATATGATCTCTCCCATAAAGCATTCCAGACTTTCTGTTGCGCAATTGGATATAACCGTCCGGTTTTCCGAATCGCTCGATAAACTCGTCCTCAGACACACCATAGGCGATTCCATAGATGCTTTCATCTGGTACAATGATATCGATATCCTTTTCGCTTGGATCAACAACGATGCTACGAATATCAGATGGCGACGCGTCCTCGGCGTCCTGTCCGGCCATCATCGGATACGTGATGGTTACCAAAGCAGACAGTAATGCAATCGTCATGCGTGTATGTTTCATTATGGCTCTCTTTCTTTCATTTTGTCGTATGGCGTATAATGTCCCATATGGCGGTGGCTGTGCAGACGCAAGCTCCCATTATGGCAGTGCCCCATGCAATTGCCACCACGGTTCCACAGAGAAGCGTGTACGTTGGATTTTCGTCAAGCACGCTCACATAGAGCCAGCGCGTAGCGTATGCGATAGCGAGACCGCTCGCCAGTGCCGTGGCCCCGATATTGGCAATCTGTTTGCTTTTCATATCCTTTTGCGAACGTTTCTTCAGTCGTGAAGGTTCTGGTTACTTGTCTTTTTCGGCAGGTGTCACGAGAAATACGTATTGTGATCCTTGATTTTGGCTCAAGATGGGGGAATCCGCATTAGGTTGTTAGCTCTGTGTGTAAGCGCACTCCGTGCCCGTCAGTTATGCACTGAAATATTCCAGATAATACCCGTGTTTGTCTATTTAGACGCATGAAAAGGTAAAATCTTTGATTTATTTATGCATTTCTTATTTTTGGGTGTTTTTCAATGTGTTCGGGAGATGTGCGTGCGATTTTTGCGCTATATAGGTGTGATTTGGAGACTTCGAGGGGCATGTTGTTTGGTACTTTTATATCGAATCAGAAAATAACATCAAAGATTTCTGTGTTTGTGTAGTCTAATAGGTCAGAAAGGGTTCGATGGAAGCACAAGAACATATATCTGACGAAGCGCTGATTGCGGCATTCCGTATGGATGGGATGCCGTATCATCTTGATATGTTGTTTTCGCGTCACATCGGGAAGGTCAGGACGATGCTTTACCAGATGGTTTTACATGATGCGGATGCGGATGACCTGACACAGGATGTGTTCCGGCTTGTTGTGCGTAATATTGAGAAATTTTCTGGTCGGGCCGCTTTTTCCACGTGGTTGTATCGCGTGGCGATGAATCGGGCGAAGTCGTTTTTAAAGCGTAGGCAGCGTCACCCAGTTGCCTATGGAGTAGATGCGCCTGAGCCATCGGGCTGTAGCAGTCTGGAACCGGATCTTGCGTTGGCGACACGGGAACTGGATGAGCGAATCACGAAGGCGATTTCGATGTTGCGCCCGAAGATGCGGGCAGCGGTCATTTTGATCATTATGCAGGGCGTTCCGCTTTCGGAGGCCGCCCGGATAGAGGGGTGCGCCATCCCCACGATGTATTGGCGTGTACATGAAGCCCGCCAGCAGTTGCGAAAACTGCTTGAGGAGGAACTATGATGAAGAAAAAAAGCAAAGCTGCTGTCGATGGCTTGTTGCGTGATTGGGCATCGCGACAGGATTTCCGTGCAGACTCCTTGTCGGAATTGGAGAACAAGGTAATGCGCAACACGCGCGAATGTTTGTTTGAACAGAACGATGGCAAACAGGCCGCCGCATGTTGGCATTTTTCCATGTGGAGGAACCTGTCTTTGGCATCGGTTATGGTGGTCGCAGTCGTGCTGGTGTTGGTTCTGCCTTTTAGCGTGCAGGATCGCGACATCCAGCGCCCGGATGGTGCCAACGTGCAGACGGTCGCCTCGTTTACGCCCGAGCAACTTGCAGCCCGAAAGGTGGTTTTTGATGAATTGAACGCTTTGTTCGGGGGCGCTTTGCGCTGGGTGAGCGTGACAGAGCGTGATTTCCAGTTTGATTTTGAGGCGGATGTAGTCCGGCCAGCTACACCTCCTGTGGTTTTGCGGACGGTTATTTTGACACGATCGGAGGATGGTCGCGCATGGGAGCCGGTATGGAATATGGACGTGATTTTGCCGGCGGATGAATATGTGACCCTTGAAAAGCCGGATGCGCCCATACCGCAGCTTGGACTTTGGGTTCATCAGTTGCCGGATGGTGGATTTGTTGTGCAAACGGACTTTGGCGGTGCCGGAACGCTTGCTGACTCCAGAATGCAGACCTTCCTTCCGGGAGATCCTGATGTGCAGATGACATCTCTGCACTCCGGGGATACGGAGTATCGCGTAACACAGTCGTTGGCAGTCATTGCGGGAGAGGCAAGCTGATGATGAAGTCGGCGGTAATATGTGCATGTGTTGGTGTGTGTGTGGCGGTGTTTGCCACAACGGCTCGCGCCGCCAATATGCAGGTGCTCAATCCCCGGACGTGTTATTTCCCGGGAAGCCAGGTGTCTTTGCCCGTGTCGGTGGTGGGTGCAGAGGATGGTATGTTCAACTTGTTGTTTACCTTATCTTTCAAGGGTACTGTGGTTGCCCGACGGCAGATACCTTTTGCTGTTCGCCAAGGTCAAACTGGCCGTGAGACGATCACATTCGAGCTTCCCGAAATACGGGATGGCATTGCTCTCAAGGGGGGGTATCGCCTGGAGCTGGTAGATGCACGAGGCAAGACCATTGATGTTGCTGAATCTCCTTTGCACGTTCTTGATCCCGATCCTTTCCGCTATCGGCAGCAGTGGCTGACGGCACAGCGTTTGCATGTATATGATCCAGAGGGGGTAACTGTGGCACGGCTGGCATCGTCAGGTATTCCTTTTGTGCAAATAACCAACCCGGATGCATTCGGCGAGGCTGCCGGTGGCGTTCTGATTATTGGTGAAGGGCTTTCTTTGCGACGGTCCAGAGGTGTTATTGGTGCCGCACTAGCTACGGTGGCGAAACAAACATCGGTTATTGTGTTTGCACCATCGGAAGGGGAGTTTGTGCTGCCTGGTGTGGGTGGTGAGGCAAGTACAGCCAAAGATGGTAATCCCCGGGTGATACGGTTTCATGGGCCGGAGATGATTCCTGCATTAGATAAGCGGTTGGATGACGCGAACTGGGGTGGGGCAGCGGGTGATAACGTATTGCATTATTTTGAGATCGGGGCACACCGCGATCATCCAGAGGTTCGTGTTGACGCCAAGCAAGGTTGGACGGGGATTTCCCTTGATTGGGCACATGGACAGCAAATGTTTTTTTCTGGCTTTGCCGTGATGCGCGATTGGGATGCGTCGCCAGCACCGCGTTACTTTTTTGCCGCGCTTCTTGATGAAATTCAGCGAAGCCGGGGGCAGGCGGAAGACTGAGGACGGAAGACGGAAGACTGAGGACGGCAGACGGAAGACTGAGGACGGAAGACGGAAGACTGAGGACGGAAGACAGGAGACTGAGGACGGAAGACAGAGGACGGAAGACGGAAGACAGAGGACTGAGGACGGAAGACAGGAGAGAGAGGCTATGATGAAAGCAAAGAAGATGGCGTTGTTACTGGTGACGGGATTGGCGTTAACAACACAGGTGGTTTGCGTGATGGCGAGCGAGATGCCGGCAGTGTACCCTGCTGCGATTCTCGCGTTTCATGAACGGGGGACCGGGGCAACAGGACTCGGAAGCATGGCTTCGGATATCCTGTTCGCGGAATTGGTGGCAAATCCTGATCTGCTGCTTGTGGATCGTGAGGATTTGGCCAGAATTCTTGCGGAACAGGAAATCAATCTGAGTGGTATGGTGAGCCAGGCTGATGCGATTAAAGTAGGCAACCTGATCGGGGCAAAACTCCTGATTACGGGCTCTGTCATTGATGCGGACCGTTCGCTATATCTGGTGGCCCGGATTATCGGCACCGAAACGAGCCGTGTGTTCGGCGCATCTGTCAAGGGGGAGCGTGGTGAATCGCTGCCGGCATTGATCACTGCGCTCGCTGCGCAAGTGGCTGCGACAATCAGCGAGCGTGGAGGCGAATTGGTGGCACGACCGGTTACACAAGCTGACCGGCTGTCTTCTTTACGTGCAAAGATCAGCGACGGTGAGCGTCCTTCTCTTTTTGTTAGCATTCGAGAACAGCATGTTGGGCAGGTCGTTATCGATCCGGCTGCCGAAACCGAGATGATTCTCTTTGCCAAG
>SKVN01000009.1 GCA_007129405.1 Kiritimatiellia bacterium | reverse complement strand
TTGACCGGATCTTTACGCGTGTGGGGGCCAATGATGATTTGGCGCGTGGACGCAGTACGTTCATGGTGGAAATGCAGGAGACGGCGAATATTTTACACCATGCCACGGCGCGCAGTTTGATTGTATTGGATGAGATCGGTCGAGGCACCAGCACCTTTGACGGCATTAGCATTGCTTGGTCGGTGGCGGAGTATCTGCACAATATGGAGCATGTTAAAGCACGTACGCTTTTTGCTACGCATTATCATGAACTAACCGAGTTGGCACGTACGATGACGGGCGTGAAAAACTATAACATCCTGATACAAGAGAAGAATGACACGATTGTCTTTTTGCGTCGGATTGTTCCGGGGGCGGCCGACAAGAGTTATGGAATACAAGTAGCGAAATTGGCCGGGATGCCGGAAAGCGTGGTGACGCGAGCCAATGAAATTTTAGCGAATCTGGAGGAAGGGGAAATTGGCGATGAGGAAGCCCCGAAGTTGGCGCGTCACCGCAGCAAAAATGGTTCCCGCAAGGCAGATGCCAATCAATTAGATCTTTTTGGAGCGATGTGATTTGTGCATGCGCAACAGATATGCGTGAGTAGCAACGCTCAAGATTTTAATCAACTTTTCTTTAGCATAGAATGTCTCTTTATCTGAAACCTCCCTTGCTTAATTGTATCAAATATGCAGAATAGCACTCTGATAAAGTCCGCATAACGACGTAGAGCGAGGTTCAACGAGTGCCCGAGAAAGAAGCCACTGCCAGAATCAAAATTAACCGGTTGCTCGAAGCGGCTGGTTGGCGGTTCTTCCCCGATAAAAATGGACCTGCGAACATTCGCCTTGAACCAACCATTATCATTCGGCCCACGCTCCATGCTTATCTTGCGACGGTCGCAAGAAACACGGAATGCGAATGTTATCGCGCTGGCGGGGTCGATGACCATGTACATTTGGCCATCCGACTCACGCGCACTATCACCGTGGCGAAACTCGTAGAGGAACTGAAAACATCATCATCCAAATGGCTGAAAACCCAATCTCCCTCTTTGGGCGCATTTGCCTGGCAACGCGGTTACGGTGCATTTTCGGTTGGTCCGTCTCAGTTGGATGCGTTACTGCATTATATTGACACGCAGGAAGAGCATCACCGCACGCGTACGTTCCAGGAAGAATACCGGGCATTTCTGAAAAAATATGGAATCGAATTCGATGAACGCTACGTGTGGGACTAAACGATGAATCGGGCTTTCAGCCCTCATGATTCTCTTGATCCTCGTTCCTGGGGCGTTGCCCCAGGCTGGGATAAGAACGGGCCTTTGG
Source organism: Kiritimatiellia bacterium (assembly GCA_007129405.1). GTDB lineage: Bacteria > Verrucomicrobiota > Kiritimatiellia > UBA8416 > UBA8416 > T3Sed10-140. Next base: position 3,976 of record SKVN01000009.1, on the reverse strand, counting down.
CCCTTGGTGTTAGGCCAGGAGTATCGGAATGAGTAGAGATTACATACAGGTTGTGGCTATTGAGAAACGGTGCGAGGTGGGCACCTGTGTCAGTCGTCCGTTCATGGTGCGGGCCGAGGATGGGCAGATCTATTGGCTGAAGGGGCTTGGTACGGGGTGGAGTCGACGTGAGCTGTGCTATGAGTTGCTGGCCGCCCGCATGGCCTCTGCTCTCGATCTCCCGATTGCGCCATATGAAGTTCTGGATATTCCGCAGGAGATTCTTGAGTTTTCTGCCGTGCCGGAGGTCGATGCGTTGCGCGCAGGACCGGCGTTTGGATCCCAGCATGTGGCGGATGGCGCATCCTTGCTCCCGGTTGCTGTGGGAAAAGTTCCCGAGACATTGCGCTGGCAGATTCTGCTTTTCGATTGGTGGATTCAAAACGAGGACCGGGTATTGGGGGAGCTGGGCGGAAACGTCAATTTGCTCTGGAATCCGGATGGTAACGAACTGACGATCATTGATCACAACAATGCGTTTGACAGGGATTTCTGTGAGACAAGGTTTTTCGATAACCATGTCTTTAGGGACGAGCTAGAGCGCATTCCCGCGAAGTTTTTACTTGAACAGAGCCAGACTTTCTCCACAATGGCGGCCCTTTTCCCTCAAATTACAGGCGACTTCCCGGACGAGTGGATGGAGCGCGAGGAGAATCAGGGTGATTTTGAACCAGAGTCGGTGGTTGCCATGCTGAACCGTTCTGATAGAATGGTAAGCGCATTCGGAGGTGGACAAAATGGCTAAAAAGGTGGCATGCAATTTTACGATTCTCAGGTTCTTGCCGTATACGGAGCCCGGGGAGTTTGTGAATCTGGGGGTTGCCTTGGTATGTCCCGAGCTTCACTGGTGCGATTACCGTCTCGAAACGCGTCGCGTTGACCGGATTACAGACTTTTTTCCCGAGTTGAAGCAGAATAAGGCAGCGTTTCTGGAGGGACGTAGATTATTCAGGGATGAACTTGATCGGATCCGAAAAATGCTGAATGACGGCAAGGATGCCAATCAGTTTCGATTCAGGGACGACGCGAATCTAATCAATCAGGCATTTTTGAATCTTGTGCGGCCCCGCGAAGAGGTTTTTTGTTTCAGCCCGCCAAGGACGTGCCTGACAGATGATCCGAATGCAGAATTGGACAAGCTCTTCAAATTCTACGTAGAACGTGGCTTTGCGCAGAGAAAAGACTATCAGGAGGCCTTGATGACCAAGCGGCTGACAAGAGTCTTTTCCGCCAAAAAAGTAACGGGGCTGGTTGAGCATACATTTGTCAGCGATCTTTGTCATGTGCGCTTTCCTTTCGTCCGTTGCGCGGGGGAGCGTTATGTTCGGGCAATCCACCCCATTGATTTGGCTAAACAGGAGACACCCAAGATCGTCGAACGGGCGGATAACTGGAAAAACAAGTTGCAGCGTTTGAAGGGCGTGGCTGACCATCCGGAAGAAGTTCTTCTGGTTTTCAGGCAACCGCAGGCTGGCAAGCAATTGGATGTATGCCAGCAGATGTGCAAGGAGCTTGAGCAGGAAGGTGCGATTCTGATTCCACAAGAGGATCAAACCGAAATTGTGAAGTTTGCCAAAACAGCCTGATTGCGACAGTGGGCGAGATCAGGTGTGTACTGGAATCACGGTTGATGCGTGAAGGCCGCAAGCACCTGCAAGTAACTTTCAAAACGAAGTTCCAGAGGGGCAGGTATCAGGCGCGCGGTTTTTTCTGTCGGTGGCCGGGTTTTGCGAGAACTTCGATATAGAAGGATGTCATTTGCTGTTTTTCGGCGTTATCAATGTATTTATCTAACTCGGCAGGGTGAACGGGTTGGGCGGTTTCCTCGGTTGGCCCGAATGTGCAGTCGAAATCCCAGAAATCGACGCCGGTTGGTAACTCTTTGCGGCGCTCGCGTTTCATGTATTTGCGGATTTCATGTTTTACCCCCTCGAAAAGCCGGGGCGTTTTGATTTTGGGATGTGTCAGGGTAAACGTTTTTTTCATGTTACGCCTTGCTGGAAATTTGCTTGTGCCGAATCAATATACATTTGATCTCCCTGAACCTACACTCTTTCTCGATAGGGTTGCAAACGAATATGAGGGGCTTTGTCTTGCTATTAGCAAAAGGCTTGATCGTGTCGTGGTTTACTGGTTGAGTGTTGGAAATTCGGTTACGATTTATGATACGGGGCGTTCCCTGTTAGCTGGTGGGCGTTGAAAGCTGTTTAGGAGTGTTGGATATGGATACAGAAAAGCAGGATTGGTTGGCGGAGATGTTTTCGCGGCAGGCGGAGTTGAATCAGCGGATTGGCGTGGATACGACGGCGCTGGAGGGAGAAGAGGAAAAGGCGAAGTGGGTTTTGAACTATTGCCGGGCGATGGGGCAGGAACTTGCTGAGTTAACGGATAGCGTGCCGTGGAAGTGGTGGGCGAAATATCAGAAGTTCGATATGCAGAATGCGCGTGTGGAAGTGGTGGATCTTTTTCACTTTCTGATATCGCTGGCACAGGTTCTGGATATGAGTGCGGAGGATGTATATCGGCTATACTGCGACAAGCATGCGGTTAATCACCAGCGGCAGGATAGCGGATACAGCGTGAAGGATGAAAGCGATAACGCTGATCTTGGGGTGTGACTAGATGATGTTGACGAGCGGACGTCTTTGCCGTATCGCCGCCCGCGGCACTCCGTGCCCCCCAAAGCGGCGAGTTCGCTTCGCTCGTCGCCGCACTCCACAGGAAAGCCTATTTGGTATTCATGCGAAGTTACAGCTTATTGGGGGCACTTGGGCGGGCAAGATGATGCGGCATGAAACTACTACACTTAATCGGACACACTTACTCGTTTACGCTTACCCGAAAGTCAGCGTTCATGATATCGAGTAAGTGTAGGCGAGTAAGTGTGCAGACAATGAAGTCACAGCTTAGTGGGCGACTTCGAGGGTGGCGCCGACGGGTTGCCCGATGGCCTGGAGAAGCTCCAGGAACCATCCGGTCTGGGGATCGAACGGCTTGCCGCCTTTGATGCGCGGAAAATCGATGACGCGTAATTTGTTGCCAGCATCTTCGTCTTCGCCCACGACACCGCTTTCGCGGCGCAGGGCGGCGTCTACGGCAAGTTTGCAGCAGGCCTGAATGAGCTCAATGTCATCCTGATTTGAGGCTGCCGCCCGGCTGAAGTACCCACTTTTCTGAATTAACGTTTTTTCGGCTCCGATCATGTTGGCAAATTGCTGGCCAAACCATTTGCCGGGATTTACGGCGTCGAGTTTGATGTGCCCGAAAGCATCGCGTGGCACTTCTTCGCCCGCAGCTTCCATTTCCTGGACGATTTTCTCCACGCCTGCGCCTTCGGATAAGAAGATGTTTACGCTATCGTGGGTGTCCATGATCTGTTTGAGGCGTGCAGCTTCTTCGGCAATATCAATTTCCATTTCGGGTACGTACACGGCATGCACATCGCGCGCTTCGCGTGTGAGTCCGAGACCGGGAAGGAATTGGCATTCGTTAAGGTATTCATTGTAGATTCGTGCTGTGTACGCTGTGAGCCATCCACAGTTACGCCCCATGACTTCGTGGACAATGAGCATACGTGGATTGGCACTGTGTTCGGCAACAACATTGGCAAAGAATTGTGCGCCTTCTTCGGCAGCGGTCCATGCGCCGAGACTTTGGCGAATCGGAAATACGTCATTGTCGATGGTTTTGGGTAAGCCTACGACGGTTAGATCATAATCGTTCTGTTTGAGAAAGGCGGCGAGATCAGCGGCGGTTGTGTTTGTGTCATCTCCGCCAATGGTATGGAGTACGTCTACTTTATCCCGCGTGAGTTGCTCTGCGGCTACATGCAAAGGATTTTGTCCTTCCGTAACCAATCCGCGTTTTACGCAATCTTTGACGTTGGTCAGTTTTACCCGACTGTTGCCAATGGGACTTCCGCCAAATGCATATAAGC
>SKVN01000200.1 GCA_007129405.1 Kiritimatiellia bacterium | reverse complement strand
TTTTACCTCTCCTTGTTTGTGCTCCCAGACGCAGGGCCTGAAAGACTTTTTTTACTACTGAACGAATCCTACGGCACCTTGATTCGGAATGCAACCATTAATTTTCGTTTGAATCATTTTTTTACATTCCCAAAAGATCCTAATAGAACTTGAACATGCTGCAATGTAGAGAACCGTTATAAAAACAGGACTACTCTCACTTAACACACCTCCACTCTACTCCCGATGCATAACAAAAGTCAATCGACTTTTCGCTCTTTACAGAAATTTTACAAACCCGCCCAAACACACAAAACCACCACATATTGCACTTCTTTTGCAAAACCACACCAAATACAACACAACCAGAACAGGCTCCCTTTATCCCTACCTGAAAACGCACCATCAAAGAACCCCAAAACCGCCCGAGATCGCCTGAAGACGGAACGAAAAACGCCCTGAAAAGCAATCTAAAAAGCGCCCGCCGCACCGTTTCAGCAAGACGCCGGAATCATACCACGACAACATTACCCTTTACGTTTGCTACCCGTATCGCTACCTTTCTAGACATGATATCGAAAGAAATAATCGCGTCGAAATTGGATAATTTTATGCAAAACCATACCGAACTGCAGTGCTGCCACCTATTTGGATCCGCTGCCAGTGACCGCATGCATACTGACAGCGACATTGATATTGCTGTTGCGGGGATGGCACCATTATCAGCCAATGAAAAGCAGCTCCTGCGTGAAGAGCTCGAACAAACCTTACAACGTGATGTTGATCTCGTCGACCTACACAGTGCGACGGGCAACATACTTCGAAAAGCATTGCATGGGTATTGCATACTCTGCCGAAACAAAAAAGTCCGTTACCAGTTGCAGAGACGCCTTATATATGATCAGGAAGACATGCAACGTCTCCGCCATCGCATCATGGAAGCACGCCGCATGAGGTTCGCATATGGACACTGAAATCATTCGTAGCAAACAAGACAGCATTGCACGCTGCATCGCACGTATCGAAACCAAACGAAACCTGCCATACGAAGCACTACTAGAAGATTATGATGCGCAGGATGTAGTCACCCTGAACCTGGAACGCGCCGTCCAACTAGCCTGCGATATTGCAGCTATGATTCTTGCAGAAACCAACGAGCCTGTGTCCGACACCATGCGCGCAACATTTGCTACACTCCAGCGCATCCAGGTTTTATCCAAAACCACAACCGAACACATGATGAAAGCCGTTGGTTTTCGCAATATAGCAGTCCATGCCTATCAGGAAATTGACTGGGCTATCGTTTACAACATCGTCCATGAGCGACTCAACGATTTCCGGGACTTCATACGCGAAGTCGATCAATACTTACAGTAGCGCGTGCATTGCCCACGAAAGCCTTACGTAAGCAACATGGACAAAACCACTTGCTTCCTATGAAAACAAACGAGACGAAGATCGCCCCACACAATGCTGGCAACACCCGTATCCGCTATTGCCCTGACGCCATACGAATGGTGTAACCAGCGGGCAAATACACTCCTTGACGCGCCTGAACAGGCAACCCGATTTCGCTGGATGTAATCTGCAACCGCTGCTCACCCCACAAGATCCGCATGATATTCTCGATGGCATAACGGGAAATACCACTCGCATACGTATTAACAATTACAAAAAGCGGCCGGGAGTCTAACAACTGTTTCACACGCTTCAAATATGGCATCAAGTCGCGCTCGATACTCCAAACCTCCCCGGCTTTGCCACGCCCGAAACTGGGCGGATCCAGAACAATACCCTGATACCGGTTGCCGCGACGAATCTCCCGCTCCACAAACTTTACCGCATCATCAACAATATATCGCACCTTGCGATCGGCCAAACCCGACGCGGCTATATTCTCGCGTGCCATTTGCGTCATGCCCTTGGATGCATCCAGGTGAACCACATCCGCCCCCGCCGCCGCACATGCCACCGTCGCCCCGCCTGTATAGGCAAACAGATTCAGAACCTGCACACCTTTCCCAACATGCCGTATGTGCTTGGAGGCCCAATCCCAGTTTACCGCCTGCTCCGGGAATAACCCCGTATGTTTGAATCCCGTCAGTTTGATATGAAAACGCAAATCCCGGTACCCAATCTGCCACATTTCGGGTACACGCCTGCGATATTCCCAATGTCCCCCGCCACTTGCACTGCGATGATACCACGCATCGACCTGCTCCCAGTCCTGTTTTCCCAACGCACGAGGCCAGATTGCCTGAGGATCCGGTCTACGTACCACGTATTGCCCCCAACGCTCCAGCTTCTCGCCTTCTCCCGCATCCAACAGCGCAAAGTCCTGCCAACCATCAGCAACCCACATGCAAGCTCCCTTCCTATAGACACTCTTTCTCCCAACACACGAATTTAACCGCATGCATGCTTGCCTTCCAAGCAGATTTACTGTATATATTCACGGACTACAGCAAGAAAGGTTTTTCCATATGGCTAATGAAGCGCAAGGGGCGGCGTATGACGCCAGAAATATTACCGTTTTAGAAGGCATTGAAGCTGTCCGCAAACGACCGGCCATGTATATTGGCGACACGGCGCAACGCGGATTGCATCACTGTGTTTACGAAGTCACCGACAATAGCATTGACGAGTCTCTCGCCGGTCACTGCTCGCTGATCAAAGTGACACTGAACGCCGATGGCTCGGTATCGGTCTGGGACAATGGACGCGGCATCCCCGTCGACATTCATGCCACGGAAAACAAACCCGCCGTGACGGTGGTGTTAACGACGCTGCATGCCGGTGGCAAATTTGATAACGACAGTTACAAGGTGTCGGGCGGATTACATGGCGTTGGTGTATCCTGCGTAAACGCCTTGAGCGAATGGCTCGAAGTGGAAGTGCGACGCGATGGACAAATCCACCACCAACGCTTTGAACGCGGCAAACCGGTATCCGAACTGGAAACCATCGGCCCGACAACAGAAACCGGCACCCAAATCACCTTTTTCCCCGACGCCGCTATTTTCACCACAACCGTGTATGAGTGGGATATTCTGGCTAACCGTATGCGCGAACTTGCCTTCCTCAACAAAGGCATCACCATCGAGCTGGCACGCGAAACCGATAATCGGCAAGAAACCTTCCATTTCGAAGGCGGTATTCTTGAGTTTGTCCAGCATCTGAACCGCAGCAAAACACCGATTCATCCGGAAGTCGTATATTTCGAGAAAGAACGCGATGATGTCGCCACGGAAATTGCTTTGCAATACACCGATACCTTTAACGAAACCATCGCCAGCTTTTGTAATAACATCAACACAATCGAAGGTGGCACCCACCTCAGCGGTTTTCGCTCGGCTCTCACGCGTACGGTAAACCAGTACGGTCGTAACAACAAGCTACTCAAAGACAGTGAAACCATGAGTGGCGAGGACATCCGCGAGGGACTCACGGCCATTATCAGCGTAAAAGTGCCGGATCCGCAGTTCGAAGGGCAAACCAAAACCAAACTGGGCAATGGCGAAGTACAGGGCATTGTTGAATCCATTTTGAATGACGAGCTATCCGATTACCTCGAAGAACACCCTGCTTTTGCCCGAAAAATCATTGAAAAGGCTACGCTAGCGGCACGGGCACGGGCAGCGGCACGTAAAGCACGAGATCTCACGCGCCGCAAGGGCGCCCTCGATAGCGCAGCCCTACCGGGCAAATTAGCCGACTGCTCGGAACGGGACCCGGCCAAGAGTGAGTTGTATATCGTTGAGGGTGACAGTGCCGGCGGTTCCGCCAAACAGGGCCGTAACCGTGAATTTCAAGCCATCCTCCCCCTGCGCGGCAAAGTGCTGAATGTGGAAAAAGCCCGGTTAGACAAGATTCTCAACAACCGCGAAATTCGCACCCTGATCACTGCGATCGGCGCAGGCATTGGCCAGGATGATTTCAACATCGATAAAGTGCGCTATCATAAAATTATCATCATGACAGACGCCGACGTCGATGGCGCCCACATCCGCACCTTGTTGTTGACCTTCTTCTACCGCCAAATGCCGGAGCTCATCGAGCGTGGTTACATTTATCTGGCGCAACCGCCACTGTACAAAATTGCGCGCAAAAAACATGAAGAGTATATTGATTCGGACGAGGCCCTAGCCCAACGCTTGATGGATCTCGGCGCAGGTGAGGTTGCATTTGAAACCGCCACCGACAAAACCTTTGACGGTGAATCCATGCGCCAGCTACTGACCCTGTTAACCAAACTGGAACAAAATGCCGGGCCGCTGGCGCGCAAAGGGATCACACTTGGCTCGTATCTGGCACTCGCCCACCCCGAGACCAATGCCTTACCGCGCTATCGCGTCTTTACCCAAGGCGAAAAGGGCGAAGAAACGCGCTATGTGTATGATGATGTGGAACTCAAACAGTTGCGGGAAACATGCGAGCAAAAAGCGGGACATGCCTTGAATCTGGAAACCGATGCTCAAGGTGCTGCCGCAGAAGGCAATGGCTTCCACTATCTGGAAATTTTTTCGGCCTCACGCATTGAAAGTTTGCTGCGGTCGCTCACGGAATGCGGTTTCACCCCGAAACAGTATGCGGGCGACGGCACGCAACTGGGCCAGCTTCGGACCGCAGGCGAAGCCGAAGATGCCCCCACCACACCCATTCAATCGCTGGCAGAACTGCTGGCTTCAGTTTGCGAAATCGGACGCAAAGGCCTCAGCATCCAGCGCTACAAAGGTCTTGGCGAAATGAACCCCGAACAGCTCTACCAAACGACAATGGATCCCACCACGCGCAAGTTACTACGCGTCGTGCAGGAAGATGCCGTCAAATCCGATGAAATGTTTACGATTCTCATGGGAGATGAAGTCGAACCACGGCGCGAATTCATCGAGAAGAACGCCCTGAATGTCCGCAACCTCGATATCTAAAGATTATTATGGATACACCAGAAGAAAACCAGATTCACCCCATCCTGATTGAAGAGGAGATGAGCTCCTCTTACATCGATTATTCCATGAGCGTAATTGCCGGCCGGGCTCTCCCCGATGCCCGCGACGGGCTTAAACCTGTGCACCGCCGCGTACTCTTCGCCATGCGTGAACTCAGCAATACCCACAATCGACCTTTCAAGAAATCGGCCCGCGTGGTTGGTGATGTGATCGGTAAATATCACCCCCATGGCGACACGGCCGTGTACGATACCATCGTCCGTATGGCGCAAGACTGGGCCATGCGTGCGCCCCTGGTAGAAGGACAAGGTAACTTCGGCTCCCGCGACGGAGATGCTGCGGCCGCCATGCGTTATACCGAAGTTCGTATGCATCGCCATGCCGAGGAACTGCTTGAAGACATCGACAAGGAAACCGTTGATTTTGGACCCAACTA
>SKVN01000162.1 GCA_007129405.1 Kiritimatiellia bacterium | reverse complement strand
GGAAGCATTTTCAGCGGGACGAGTCCGGTGAGCGCCATCGCGACGGCGACCACAAAGAGCGTGCCCACGATGGCAAGCATGATGCGCGCGTGTTTCGGGGAATCGATAAAGGGGCTCACGAGTCCGGCGTAGATTTTATAGAGTCGCGTCTGGCGTATTCCATCATCTTGCTCGGTGGTGCAGGCGTCGGCGGTATCCTGGTCGTATTTCGGTAGCAATTTGAGTGCGAGCCAGGGGGTTACGGTGAGGGCGGTGACGGTGGACATGACGACGGCCAAGGGGACATTCATGGCCATGGGTTGCATATAGGGTCCCATCATCCCGGTAATAAAGAACATGGGGGTAAAGGCGATTATGATGGCGATGGTGGAGAGTAGAATCGGAGCCATGATTTCGCGCATGGCATTAATCACGGCTTGGCGTCGTGTGCAGTTGCCCATTTTGAAATGGCGCTCGATATTTTCGACACCGGCGATGGGGTCGTCGACGAGCAGACCGAGGGCCAGGATGAGGGCGAACAATGTGACGCGGTTGATGGTATACCCGAGCAGGAAGTTCGACATGAGGGTAAGCGAGTATGTGATGGGTACGGCCATTGCGACGATGAGTCCTGCACGCCAGTTCATGGTAAAAGCAAGTAGTCCGATGACGGTAAGAATGGCGAGGCCAAGGCTGCCGACGAGATCGTTGACTTTATCATTGGCGGTTTCGCCATAATCGCGTGTGATGCGAACACCAGCGTTGGAGGGGAGGAGTGTTGCCTGGATGCGGTTGAGTTCGGCTTCGACTTCGCGGGCTACGCGGACGGCATTGCTTCCGCGTTTTTTGGCGACGGCGATGGTGACGGCTGCTGCTTCGCGGATTTCCTGCTCGTCGGCGGGGCCGGTTGAGAAGCGACTGATATTGGTCACCTCGACGGGACCATCGACGATATCGGCAACATCACGCAAGTAGACCGGGCGATCTTCGAAGAGGCCTACCATGAGGGCCCGCAGGTCTTCTGCTGTTTGCAGGAAGGGCCCCGCTTCGACGGTGATGACATGGTTGGCTTCCTCGAATGTGCCGGCGGTCATATTGACATTCGCACCTTGGATGGCGCGACGCAGGGAGGGAATGGATAATCCGAATGCGGCCAGACGTTCGGGGTCGAGATAGGCGGTGACTTGTCGTGGTTCGCCACCATGAATCGAGATACGGGCACTATCCTGAATTCGTTGGAGTTTGCCCTTGATTTCTTCGGCGAGACGATAGAGTGCATGGGTATCGAGTTCTTCGCTGTATAATGCCGCACTGATGATGGGAACGTCATCGATTTCAACGGGTTTGACGAGCCATCCGGCAATGCCGGGGGTGACCTGATCGAGGTTTTGGCTGAGTTGGTTGTACAGCCGGAAAAAGCTAGTATCGCGGTTTTGTCCGACGTAGAAGCGTACGGTTACGACAGCCTCTCCGGGGCGCGACATGGAGTAGACGTATTCCACGCCTTCGATCTGGTAGAGCAGGCGTTCGAGTCTGGATGAGACCAATCGCTCCACTTGTTCCGCGCTCCCGCCGGGATAGGATATGAGGATATCGGCTAGGGGGACGGTGATTTGTGGTTCCTCCTCGCGGGGTGTGACCATAAGGGCGCCGGCACCCGCCAGCAGGCTGGCGATAATAATAAGAATGGGAATGTTGCCGCGGGTAAATCCTGCAACAATACCGACAAAGAAAGAGCGTTCGTGATTTGCCATGGTTAGGATCCTTGCTGGGTTTTGTTTGTCTGGTTCGGAATCCAGACTTTATCACCATCCTGTAGTCCTGATAATATTCGGATCATGCCGTCATGTTCAGGGCCTGTGCGCACGAGGCGGCGTTGCAGGCGATCGTTTACCACCAGCATAACGGATTCAAGTTGTCCGACGGTTTTGATGGCGTCGGGTGGCAGCAGGATGCTTTGTATGTGGCCGGTCGGTACGACGACGTAGCCGTACATGCCGGGCAGCACGTTTTCGCCTGCTTCGGCGATATGCAGTTTTACGCGTCTGGTTCGTGTTACGGGATCGAATGCGCTCACAATTTCGGTTACGGTTGCGGTACGGGCTGTCGGTTCTTGATCCAGGGTGATCGAGAAGGTTTTGTTGACGGCAAAGTGCTGAATGAGGCTGGCAGGGACAGGCACTTCGATGCGTAAGCTGGCGGGGTCAAAAATGGTAAGGAGGGGTTGTCCCATGGATGCGAGGTCGCCGGCTTCGACGAAACGATCGGCTACCACACCATCGATGGGGGCGAGAATGCGCGCATAAGTGAGCATGACATTGACGCGTTCGGCTTGTGCTTTTGCAGCGCGGTATGCTGACTCGGCGGCTTCGTGTGCCTGTGGGGTGGTGGCATTGGTTTCGAGCAAGCGTTCGGAGCGCTGGAACGCGGTTTCGGCTTGTTGCAGTGCGGCTTGCGCGGCAGCTTGTTCTTCGCGGAGTTCGCGTTCATCCAATTCCAGTAGCAATTGTCCTTCGGGGACGCGGTCGCCGGCACTGACATGTACCGCTTCCACAAAGGCCGAAAGGCGGGCACTCAAATGGATTTGGCGTTCGGAGTGTACGGTGCCGGACAGACGGATGTGGTCCGGAATCTGTGTTTTGCTTACGGTGATGGTATTTCCGTTGGGCGGAATGGGTTCGCCCGCTTCAACGGATAGGCTGCCGCCCGGCATGCGCGAGCGGAATGCACCGGATGCCCCTGCCATGATAACGAATACGGCAATCGCAGCCGCCAGTATTTTTATGGTGAGGCGAAGTTTTTTGGGGTTCATTTTCATTTTTTGATCTCCTGGGCGTGTTATTCCGTTTTAATTTATGGATGAAAAGTATGTGCACACGTTTTATGGACGAACGATTTCGTTTAGCAGCCCGGCAACCCGTTGTGCATTGGATTGGGCAATGAGAAAATCATAGCGTGCGGCGGTGGCGCGCATCTGTGTTTCCGTGCGGGCTACTTCAGCAACGAGAAGGGTGGCGATATCCGTGGCACCTTCTTCGTATAGCGAACGCGTGATGCGGAGTGCTTCATCGGCACTTTGTGTGGCAATGCTGGTTACTTGAATGCGTTGCCAGGCTTCTTGCAGGCGCAGCATGGCTTGTTTGGATTCGAGCTGCAATTGCGTATCGAGTTCACGCATACGGGCGGTGGCGCTTGCTTGGTTGGCGCGTGCGGCGTTTGCGCGGGCACGGGTGCTGCCGCCATCAAACCAGTTCCACTCCAGCGCGACCCCGGCGATATAGCTGTTCTCGCGGTCACGAAGAGATTCTCCATCCCAGATCATGGAGCCAAAGAGATTGAGGCGGGGATGCTGGTTGGCCTGGGCGATACGGATGTGTTGTTGTGCAACATCGCGTTGCAGGCGTGCCGCCGTTAATTCCGGGCGCCGCTCCGGGGAGATCGGTTGCCACGCGGGTTCGTGCACTTGCAGTTCCGGTTCGGGGAGTCCGTCCTCCGGTACGCTTTCTGTCCCAATGGTTGCATTGAGAGCCGCAATCGCTACTTGCACGCCATTTTGTGCCCGGATAAGATTTTCGCGGGCTTGTGCGACTTGCACTTCGAGGTTCAGCACATCTGTGCGAACGACAGCACCTGACTGGTATCGTTCTTTTGCAACGCGCAGACTTTCCTGAAAGCTTTTGAGGGCGGCTTCCTGCACGGCTGCGAAGGCTTGGGCTTCCAGCACTTGGTAGTATCCGCGTGTTACGGCGTATATGAGTGCATTACGCGCAGCAGATACCTGTTCGCCGGCGAGTTCTGTGTGGAGTTGCGCTGCACGTTGCCGGGGACGTCTGGCACGATGAAACAAGGGATACTGCACACCAAGCGACATTTGTATGTTTTCGGTGTCGTCGGGATGGTTGGGGTCGAAGGATGGGTCTTGCATATCGAGTTGACGCTGATTCAACTGCAGCATGAATGCTTGCGGTGCATTATCGGTCATCAGGTATTGTACGGATGCACCCAGTTGTGGATAGTAGGCGGCGCGTGCTTCGCGTTGGGCAGATGTGGCAGCGCGTACTTGATGCTGTAGGGATTCCAGTCCCGGATTCTGTTGTAATGCTTGTGAGACGAGGGTATCGAGCGAGAGGTCCGCTCTGGTCAGACTGACGGTTGCGAGCATCGCGACGAGGAGCATGCATCTACAGCGGCCTGCTCGATGCGTCGACATGCTTTCTTTTGTATACGTTGCTTGAGCTATGAATTTGAACTGGTGGGGCATGGTGCAGTATCTCCTTACGATATAGAAATCATTGTTGGAGGATAGTTTTGCAGTTGGCAGATAAAAAGACAAGTAATTCTGTCATGTATCCGACGAGTGAGAGTGGCGCAAAAAATGACATAATCATATAATTCTTGTGGATTTCTAACATCAGATTGATTAAAGAGATCTTGCGTTATGTGACACTTGGGTTTAGTAGTGCAAATCTTAATCAACAAATAGCAAAAAGGAATGAACATGACGGCGAAGAAAGTTACAACAAAAGCGGCAAAGGTGCCGGCGAAAGCGGTTGCCAAAAAGGCTCCGGCTAAAAAGGCACCAGCGAAAGCTGCTGCTAAAAAAGCCCCGGCAAAGAAGGCTGCTGCGAAAGTGGCAGCCCCGAAAAAAGCACCGGCTGCCAAGAAGGTGGCGAAAGCCCCAGCGAAGAAGTTGGTAAGCTCGAAAGGCGAAGCTGCGTTCAAGCAGATTGAGCAGGAAGCTTACTTTATTGCGGAAAAGGATGGCTTCAGCAAGGATCCGTTGACGTACTGGCTGGAGGCCGAAGTAAAACTCGGCATGCGTAAAGCTTGAAAGCTGCTGGCATTGTAAGCAGCATGTGTGGTATGTAGTATCACACATGCTGCTATTTTTTTGGAGAGATTTGATGCTGAAGTTACGAAATGCCCATGCTGCTATTTTTGTTCCAGATCAACGTGACGAAGAGCACGCTTTGGCACGCACCACGCATTTATGTGTCGGGGCGCATCAGGATGATCAGGAGTTCATGGCCTATCATGGTATTGCGCTGTGCTATGGGAGGCCGGATCTCTGGTTTTCCGGGGTGACGGTGACGGATGGTGCGGGCAGTTCTCGCAGCGGGCTTTATGCCAATACCTCTGATGCGGAAATGATGGAAATCCGCAAGCAGGAGCAAAACAAGGCGGCCTTTGTCGGGAATTATGGTTTTCAGATTCAGCTTGGTTATCCTAGTAGCAAGGTGAAAGATCCATCTTGTACAGATACGGTTGATGATCTGGAGGCGATTTTCCGTGTAGCGCAACCCGATGTGCTTTATTTGCACAATCCGGCGGACAAGCACGATACACATGTGGCGGTTTTTCTGCGTTGTCTGGCAGCGGTGCGGCGTCTGTCGGTCGAGAATCGGCCTCGCACGGT
>SKVN01000173.1 GCA_007129405.1 Kiritimatiellia bacterium | reverse complement strand
TGATTGTTGATTTGCAAGGCCTGTTCAAAAGTGCGCTTGTGGCACGTTTAGCCAAAGGCAAAAAACGCATAGGCCCCTCTTTCTGTCGCGAGGGCTCGCGCTTCATGTACAACAAAGTAGCCGGTCCTGCAAACCTCGAACGTCATGCCGTCGATCAGATTCTCGATGTAATCGACCATCTGGGCACCAAACGGACAAAGCCTGTTTTTCCCGTAGCATTCCCCCCGCAACCACAGACAACAACCACACCCCACATCGTGATTGCACCCGCCTCGAGATGGCCATCTAAAAATTGGCCACCGGAACGCTTTGCGGCCGCCGCCCGACAACTGCAACGCGAATGGCACGCAACCATTTCCCTCATCGGTGCCCCTGGCGAAGAAACAATCTGTGAAACCGTATCCAAGGCCCTCGAAGAGCCCCGCCAGAATTATGCCGGGAAAACAAATCTGTTGGAAATGGGTAGCATTCTTGCTTCTGCCGACATACTCATAGCCAATGATTCCGGTCCCGTACACATGGCAGCAGCCGTTGGAACACCCACCGTGGTCATATTCGGCCCGACCAACCCTGTTCGTATTGGACCTTATGGAACCGGACACCAGATCCTTCTGCCACCAACGCCCTGCGATTGTAATCGCCAACGCGTGTGCCGACACCCCGACTCCGCCTGCATCAAACAAATCACTGTTGAAGCAGTCGTCCAAGCCGCCAATTCCTTATTGTCCACAAAATCATAACATCCTGATGAACCGTGGCCCGAATGGCACTTTCGCAAGCCTCTTTCGCATGACCAACGTTAGTCGTACGCGCCATTCAACCCCGGCAGGATTCGTCCCGACACCCGCCTTATCCGCGCGGGTGAAACTGGTGATGCACGGAACGGAGACGCTGCTGGTCAACATGCGTGTAGATCTGCGTTGTCGCTATGTCTGCATGCCCCAGCATTTCCTGAATCACACGCAGCGGGGCACCATTCGCCAGCATGTGGCTTGCAAACGAATGCCGCAAGGTATGCGGATATACGTTTTTATCAATACCGGCCTTGAGCGCACATTCCTTCACAATCTGCCATAACCGCTTGCGCGAGAACGGAGTGCCACGTACCGTCAAAAAAACCGCACGAGAAGGGCCACGAACTTCAAAATGCGGCCGTGCTTTTAACAAATAGCGTTCCAGATATTCCTGGGACATCCGCCCAAAAGGAACCACCCGCGTCTTATTCCCTTTTCCTGTGCAACGAATATAATGTTCATCCGCATGCACATCATCCAATTGCAAGTCGCACATTTCCTGCACGCGCATACCCGTCGCGTAAAACAGCTCCAAGACTGCACGATTGCGGATAGAAAATTTATCATCCCCCTCTGCGGCTTGTAATAGACGTTCCACTTCCCGTGGCCGCAAAAGCCCCGGCAGCACTTTCCAAAGTCGCGGTGATTCCATCACCGCCGTCACATTCTTTGCCAGCAGCCCCTCGCGCTGCAAAAAAACAAAAAACACTTTAATCGCAACCAACCGACGTGAAATCGAATTCACGCTCAAGCCCCGCTCGCGCTCCGCTAACAGATAGTCAACCACATGATCACGCGTAACATCATGCACCGTATTTACACCATCTGCCGCAAGTGCCTGGGTAAAAGATTGCAAATCAGCAGCATAAGCCAGCCGCGTACGTTCCGACAAACCGCGCTCCAGAGAAATATACTCCAGAAACATTTCTACAAGCGCGTTCACGGCTGTACTTCAGACGGCCAGTTGGCTCGTGCTGCTGCATCGCCGGGAATACCATTGGCCGTGAACCCCGCCTCAGCAACGAGAAACACAAAATTCATATCGGCAGCAAGCAAACTGTTGTATATCAATCGTACCCGACGGCTTTGCGGATCCACAACAAAAGAATCCGGCTTGATGCCCGGTCCACGGCTTAACGCTTGTACCACAAGCCGAATAGCAGCCTCATTGTGCATGTCCGGCACGTCAATCGTCAATTCCCGCCAATCATGCTGACGACACCCTACCAGGAACAACCCCGACAACAATAAGAGTAATATTCCAAATCGTTTCATCCTCACAATCTAAAGTCCTCCTCAAACACCGTCAACGCATTTCCTGCGGCGCATCTGCGATTCGTTGCCGTTATTAACGATCCCACTGGCTTTCCTTGCCCGCCTGTAGCCCCTGGGGCAAAGGCGGGCAAGCAAAGTCGGCGGGCGGATCGGCGCAACAAATCACAGATGTACCCCATAAACAGATGATTGACACCAAACCGCACATTGTTAGCATAGAAGCTGTAGTGAATCGTGAACGGGGAGAAAGAGGAGTTCCGTCGTGGATAAGGAATTACTGAACAGGAAAGTACAAGTAGAACGAAAAGTGTTTTTCATCAGCTTGCGGGAAAACCCGCGCGGTCGGGTACTACGGCTTACCGAGGACGTCGGCGGAAGACGTGACACGGTTATGATTCCCGCAGCAGGCTTAACCTCCATTCGTGACGTGCTCGATGAAGCCATAAAAATCCATGCCGAAACTCCCTCTGCAGCAGGTGCACAAGAATAAACATATGCACCCTTTATCCAACAAGTTGCCTCTCATACCCCTAGCAGCATGGTTTCTTATCGCACTACCGCTGCATACTGCCGCAACGACTTCGGCAGACGCCATGCTGGACCGGGTGATCGCACAACTCCCTGCCACCCCCATCCAAGCGTCAGGGACAATTTTTGTGCGGCAGCGTAGAGGCATTCCGCTCAAGACCTATACCTTCTCCCTGAATGCCAACTGGCAACCACCAGAACCGGCGATTACCTACACCATACAGCACCAGCAAGAAAACCTGAAACAATCCCTTTCTTTCCAACCCAATAGCAAAGAACTATTTTCCTTTCGCTCCGGCCCCGATCAAATAGAGGCGCCACTACCCGACCTAACCGCCAATATTGCACAAACCGATATAAGCTGGCTGGATCTTAGCTTGTACTTTCTATGGTGGCGAGGTGCTGAGCAGATTGGCGAAGATAACGTGCGCGGTTTTCATTGTTATGTAATCGAGGTCACCGCCCCTGAAAACATACCCTTTCAGAGCTATGCGAAAGTCCGGCTCTGGATCAGCAGCGAACAAGGACTGTTGCTGCAGGCGCAAGGTTTCGACGAAAAGAACCGGCCCATTCGTCGATTCTGGGTGCAAAGTGTCCGCCCGATCGATGACAAATGGATGATCCAAACCCTTGAAGTCCAGCGTACCAACCAAGACCAGCGTACAAGACTGCAGATTGACGACGTCAAAACCAACGCGAGCGATAACCGATGATACTGATAGGCCTTTTTATCCTGCTTGGGCTATTCATTTCGTCCGCTTTCTTTTCTAGCGCGGAAACCGCCTTTTTCTCTCTCAATTCGCTCATGGTCAACCGGATCAAGCAAGCACATCCTGCCCGTGCTGCCATGGTCGAATTGCTGCTGGCAAAACCCACACAGCTTTTGTCTACCATTCTGGTCGGCAATACCCTCGTGAATGTCGCTGCCTCGGCACTGGGATATAGCATACTACGCAACATGGATGTACCACGGGCCGAAGCAGTAACCATCCCCGTCATGACGGTTGCCTTGCTCATCGCCTGCGAAGTCATTCCCAAGCGAATCGCTATGCGGCACGCCGCAACGATTGCCGCCTTATATGCCATCCCCCTGTATTCGCTCATGTATATCCTTACCCCCGCACGAGTAGTTTTGAACCGAATCACCAAACTATTTGAACACCAGTTACCTGCACCACGCAAAAGTCTGAATGAAGAAGAATTTCTGACAGCCGTTGAACTGGGGGAAGAAACGGGCGTACTCAATGAAGAAGAGCGTACCATGGTCGATGGCATTATCCGCCTCGAAGAAACGCAAGCAAGCGATGTCATGACGCCACGCGTCGACTGTATCGGCATCGACCTAGATGACCCCCCCGAGGAACAAATGCAAGTGACCAAGGGATGCCGTTTCCATTTTCTCCCATTATACCGCGAAACCATGGATCAGATCGAAGGCTTCCTCGATGTCCCCCGCTTCCAGCTCAATGGAGGAACCGATTTTTCCACATCTGTCATCAAGCCCTATTATGTCCCCGAAAACGCACCCCTGGATGCATTGCTCACAACATTCCAACGTGAAAACCGACGCATCGCCATCGTTGCAGATGAATTTGGCGGCACTGCTGGTTTAATCACCCGTGGAGATATTCTCGAAGAAATTGCCGACGATATAGAAAACGAATTTGGTGAGATTCCCGCTGTTATCCAGCAAACAGCTCCTAACGTCTGGCTGATCGCGGGCAGCACCAGCATCGAAGACATCAATTACGAACTCGACTTGGAACTCGAAGCTGAAGGCGCAGATCGAATTGCAGGCTGGATTACTGCACAACTTGAACACATCCCCAAAGCTGGGGAAACCGCAACCGCACAAGGTGTACGAGTGACCGTGGAACGCGTGCGCCATCAACGCATCATGATGGTGCAACTCGAAAAGGTTCGTGCCGTAGAAGAAGAACCAGACCCCAAAGAAGAGGAGGACGCATGATTGCGCTACACCTCCTACTCATCGCGATCTTTCTCGTGCTGCACGCCTTCTTTGCCGGCATCGAAACCGGGATCATCTCCATTCACCGCTTACGCTTGCGGCACTATGTCCGCAAAGGCTCCCGCCGCGCACGCGTCCTGGAAACCTTTGTCGAAAATTTTGACCGCCTGCTGGGCACCACGCTCATTGGCACGAATCTCTGCGTGGTCATGAACTCCGTTCTCGCCGCCAGCCTAGCCCTGCAAACAAACCTACCCGGTGCCCAAGCTTCATCTTCGGTAGTCATATCCATTATCGTCATCATCTTTTGCGAATATTTACCCAAAGCCTGGTTTCAAGCACGCCCCATCGACCGCTGCCAGCGATTTGCCACTGCACTGCTCACCGCAGAATGGATCTTGCGCCCCTTCTCCGTAATTGTCATTGCGCTCGCCAAAATACTGTCTCCCGGCGAACGCACCTTTTACCGCCCCACAGCCGTCATATCGCGCGACGACCTGAAAGTGCTCGCACGCGAAGGAGAAATCGATGGCGTTCTATCGGCCAAGGAACGCTTCATGATCCACCGCGTAATTGAACTCTCCAGCACACCTGTTGCACGTATCATGACCCCGGCAGAAGAAATGATCAGCTTGCAGGAAGATATGTCACTCTCGCAAGTATTCCAGATCGCCAGAGATACAGGACTCACGCGCTTCCCCGTTCAAAACGCAAACGGGACCTACACCGGCGTGGTGAATGTTTGTTACATACTCAGTCTGGTAGGCCCACATGCCGAAGGCAGAATTGCCGATTACGCACGCCCCCTCAAAATCATTGCAGCAGAAACAAAGGTGGATG
>SKVN01000141.1 GCA_007129405.1 Kiritimatiellia bacterium | reverse complement strand
CTCGACCAGGAATTGCGCAATCTACCCAATATGCCGCCTTGGCGCGCTGTGGTGACCGATGCCGGCAACATGCACCGCATGCGCTATCTTCTGCAAGAACATTCCATTAAAATGATTGTGCATGCAGCCGCATATAAACACGTTCCTCTCATGGAAAACAATTGCTGCGAAGCCATTCGCAACAATACCATGACGACGTATTATCTTGGCAAACTTGCGGGTGAAATGAACGTGCAAACGTTCGTGCTCATTTCAACCGACAAAGCCGTTAACCCCACATCGATCATGGGCTGTTCCAAGCGTGCCGCAGAATTGTGTCTGCAACATCTTGCGCAAGAGAGCACAAATACACGTTTCATTGCAGTGCGTTTTGGCAACGTGCTTGGATCCAGCGGATCGGTGATTCCGCTCTTCCGGCAACAAATTGCCGACGGGGGCCCCGTTACCGTGACGCATCCGGATATGACGCGCTATTTTATGACTATTCCGGAAGCGGTAAGTCTGGTGCTCAAGGCGGCAACGCTTGGCAACAGCGGAGAAATTATGGTGCTGGATATGGGCGACCCCATTCGCATCGAGGAACTTGCCAAACGCATGATTGAATTATCGGGCTACGAACCAGGGAAAGATATACACATCAAATTCACAGGCCTGCGCCCCGGCGAAAAACTTTTTGAGGAATTAAGTACCGATGCTGAAAATGCCAAACCTACGACCCACCCGAAAATATTCGTCGGACGAATACAGGATGTAGCCGGCATTCCCGTACCGCAATTTATCGAACAGTGTCAGGACAAGTCGCTCCCCTGCCGAGTCGATAAACACTGCGATCTCTTGATTCGAATGATTCCGGAAGCAAATTTTCAGAAGACAAGCACAGACGAAAACTTGCAAGCCGTAACGCCCTGATTGTCATCTCTCCGTTTCGTCCAGGACAAACGTGACGCGGCGCGCATCAAAATCCACTTCTTCCACGCGGACCCGAACCGCATCGCCGACTTTATACCGCGCATTGCGGTTGATCAGCTCAGAGCGCCCACGATGATAGCGTAGAAATTCGCTTGAAAGGGACGAGACGTGCACAAGCCCCTGCAACTGTAATTCCACCAATTCAACAAAGGCACCATAATTCGTAATGCTCACAATAACCGCATCATAGGCCAAACGCTTTTTCTCCTTCTGTTGACGCTCCAAATAACGATATTTCATGATTTCGGTCAAATCGCGTTCCGCTGTGGCCGCAACTTCCTCGCGTTCAGAGGCATGACGGGCGACATCAGCCAATCGACTTTTGCTGTAGCTTTCGCCGCCTAATGCGGAGAGACACTTCCCAAGCAAGCGGTGGGCAATCAAATCGGGATACCGTCGAATGGGAGACGTAAAATGTGCATAGTAGTGCTTCGCAAGACCGTAATGGCCAGTATCGGTTGAAGAATACAGCGCGCGGTTCATGCTTTTCAGCACCGAAATATATACATGATGCGATAGCGGATCTTCTTTCACGCTCCGCAGAAAGCGCGCCATATTCGCAGGCTTGCGTAAATCCCCCGGTGTGTAGCCCATATCCACCAATTGCATGGTCAATGCCTCAATCTTTTCCTCTTTGGGTTCCTCATGATAACGCGCAATGTTGGCAATGTTTCGTGTGGCCAATTCAGCCGCCACAGCCTCATTCGCTGCCACCATGCACTCCTCTACCAACTGATGGGAAATATCATTGATGACGCGACGAATACCCGTCATGCGTCCTGTTCCATCCGTAACAATTTCAACCTCTTGCATATCTAAATCCAAGGCATGTGCCGCGTAACGCCTCTGCCGGATTTGTTGCGCGAGCGTATGCAAATCGCGTAATAGCGCGCGAACCGTTTCGGATATCTCGATGTCCTCCGGTTCCCGCTCCTCCAATACGGCTAACGCTTGCTGATACGTCAGCCGCTGGGCCGAACAGATGATGCTCTTGGCAAACCAACGCTCCACCACTTTACCGCTTTCATCTATTTTGAGCATCACCGAAAAAGCCAGACGATCTTTGCCGGGATTCAAACTGCAAATCCCGTTCGACAATTGCTCGGGAAGCATTGGCAGCACACGATCGGGTAAATACACACTGGTGCCACGCTTGTAAGCCTCACGATCCAAACTCGATCCCGGCAACACAAAATGACTGACATCAGCAATATGTACGCCGAGCACACGGTAGGCACCATCACGCTGTAGCGACAGTGCATCATCAAAATCGCGCGAGCGCTCGGGATCTATGGTGATGATGAGATCATCGCGAAGATCGACACGCTTCCCCGGCAACTCCATGCGTGCAGGAGCATCCTCTGCTTCGCGCAAAACCTCATCAGGAAAGGTATCTGGCAAATCATGCTGACGGATTATCGAGAGTGTATCCACAGAAGGCTCTTCCGCAGGTCCTAACACCTCCGTGATTTCCCCTTCGGGGCTGACATGCCGATTCTCCCAATGGACAAAGCGCACCAAAACACGATCCCCGAGATTTGCCCCTTTGGTATCTGCAACAAAGAAATTCTGGGCATAGCCGGGTGCCAAGGGTACGACATGGGTAAATCGACCGGCCTGACGCAATGTTCCCACAAGCTCATGACGGCCGCGCTGTACAACTTTGATAATTTTGCCAGATGGTCCTTGCTCCTCCCCTACGCGACCAGGATTCAACCGCACCACAACCGTATCCCCGGTCAAGGCCGTTCCCATATCGCGATTGGAAACAAACACGGATGGCGTATCAGGAGTTGGCTCGACCTGATCCACATAACCATTGCCCGAGCGAACAACGGTTAGTTTTCCGGTCATAAGGTCAGCCGCCTTGCCAATGGCATAACGCCCCTTACGAATACGCACAATCCGCCCCTCACGCACCAAATCATCCAATGTCTTGTGTAAAAGACCGCGCTGCTTCCCGTGCACTTTTAGCAATTTGGCGATCTCACCCACATCCAAAGCACGATGGCGGCTCTCCTTTTCGATACAGGCAACAATTCGTGACGCAAATCCATTCATTTTATGCATGCTTTCCATCCTTCGCAGATTGATTCGACATCCAGATAACGCCATGTGTACGGAAAGTTACGACATTGTTCGGGCTTCACGGAATGTATACCGCAATTTTTATCTTCTTGTAAATGCACACATACCCCATCCGCATCTTCCAATAATGCCAAACCGGTGCGGTCCGGCAACAACCGCGTATGCTCCTCTATAAACACATCCGCATCTAACGCCATAAAAGCCGCAATGCGAGAAATATCTGCATCGTTTATGCGCACATACCCCCGAATACGGCAACATGCCCCGCAAGACTTACATTCGAAATTTAGTAATGCAACCGATGCACTCATGCAAAAAACCTTGCCGACTCCCGCGCCACCAGTTTTTTCAGGGCATCTACATCGACAGCGAGATCCATGCATCGCTCGGGTTGATCGCGAAGATCATCTAAAACAGGGTGATGAGCAAGATCCTGCCCTAACGCTTCACGGATCGCTTCCGGAAATTTTGCCGGATGCGCGGTAGCAAGACAAACCATGGGCTCATCCGGATGCAGCCAGGATTGAGCCACATGATAGCCCACTGCGGTATGCGGATCCAAAAGGTAGCCCGTCGATTGATACGTGTCACGAATCGTGGCCAATGTGGCTTCCCTGTCGGCAGCACCTGCATCCAGCAAAGGCTCCTCACCCGCTGGAAAACAATGTGGTAGCGTTATACTACGCTGCTTGGCAAACGTTTGCATGCTCTGCATAACCTGCCCGCCATCGCAGTCCAAGCAATAATACAGATAACGCTCAAAATTGCTTGCCACCTGAATATCCATGGAAGGACTCATCGTCGAAACAACTTCCGTGGCGGCATAGGTACCCGTCTGAAAGAAACGCGTCAAAATGTCATTCTCATTTGTTGCCACAATCAGCTTCGCAATCGGAAACCCCATGCGCGCCGCTACATACCCCGCAAACACATCGCCAAAATTTCCCGTGGGTACGGAAAAACGTACACGCGCCGCACGCTCTGAATCCGTCAACCGCAAAGACGCATACGCGAAATAGGTGATTTGCGCCAACACCCGGGCCCAGTTAATCGAGTTGACCGAGCCCAAATGAAACTGATCCCGAAACGCCAGATCTTGAAAAAGAGATTTTACCAAATGCTGGCAATCATCAAAGGTTCCGTCAACGGCGATGTTATGGACGTTATCGTCCAATACCGTCGTCATCTGTAATTTCTGTACCCTGCTGGTGCGTCCCTTCGGATGCATTACAAATATTTGCATACCCGGCTTTCCCCGCACCCCGTAAATCGCGGCACTACCGGTATCACCGCTTGTCGCCGCCACAATGTTTAACACATCACCTGATGACGCCAAAAGTGAAGAGAACAAATTTCCCAGGAACTGCAGGGCAACATCTTTAAACGCAAGCGTAGGGCCATGGAACAACTCCAGAACATGCACATCCCCTACCGGAACCAAAGGTGTAATATGCGGATCTCGAAAGGTTCCATAACTCAAGCGCAACAAACGTGTTAACTCACGATCCGGCAAATCAACATACGGACGCATAATCGCATAAGCAAGGTCGAGAAACGGAAGCTTGCGCAATGCCGCTAGCTGATCAGAAAGATCCGGGATATGATCGGGCACAAGCAAACCACCATCACGAGCCAACCCACATGTCACCGCTTGCGAAAAGCACATTTGGGGGGCATTTCCCCTCGTACTGACATATTCCATCATTCCTGCACTGGCCCCACTACAATGCGAAACCCAATGGTTTCATAACGCGCATCCGGACGATCCAACCCTCGCGCGGAAATGCGCAAACTGTCCTTTGGATCAAAATCCCAGGATCCCCCTTTACGCACTTTAAACGTCTGCTGCGCAGGATCATGCCAATCGGCGGTCCATTCCCAGACATTGCCCGCCAATCCATAGATGCCCAACTCATTCATGCCACTGTTGGCAACCGGGGCCGTTACCACATATCCATCATTATAACCTTCGATCCCGCGCCAATGCGAAAGGGCGGCACGCGCCGTTTCGTCCGCGAAGTTTCCATACAAAGGCGGCCATGTATCGCCCCAGGGAAACTTGCGGTTGTCCCCGGTCGATGCGGCATACATCCACTCGGCTTCGCGCGGTAACCGAAAGGCATAGCCCGCAGGGATACGGTTCTGAAAATGCTGTGTCAACCACACACAATACCGATTGGCATCTTCCCAACTGACAAAAACAACGGGCTGATCATCATCATCTAATGTAAGTCCCTCCACCGAACGACTGCGATGCCCGGGAACGAAACGGCGGTACTGCCCATTCGTGATCTCATATTTGCCGAACCAGATCCCTAACTCTTCCAGCCACACAAAACTGAGATTCTCGCCCAGACCAATGGG
>SKVN01000113.1 GCA_007129405.1 Kiritimatiellia bacterium | reverse complement strand
GTGCCGCGATTGCACAGGTGGCATCGAACGTTGACGGACTGGATCCGGCGGCGATGATGGCCGCGCTTGACGGGGTGGCATCGAACGTCGATGGTCTGGATGCCGCGGCGATGATGGACGCGATGGCGCGCGTGGCGTCTGGCGTGGAGAGTCTGGATGCCGCGGCGATGATGGAGAGCATTTCGCGGGTGGCAAGGAATATTGAGGGGCTGGACGCTGCCATGATGGACAGCATTTCCGGGGTTGCCTCGGATCTCGAAGCATTTAGCAACGCTATGATGCGAAATATTGACGGGGTTGCCAGTGAAGTGGAAAATCTGTTTGGATCTGTATCGGATGCCATAACGGCCGCCCGGGGTGCACGCACTGCGGCGGAAGGAACGGCAAATGCCTCGCGCGAGTTACAGCAGATACTGACGGGGGATTACTCCCTGCAAGAAGCGCATGAAAAGGTGGATGCGATTCGCCAGTATGTGCGTGAAACACGTGAAGCCGTGGAAAACTTGCCGAAGGCGTTGGGGGTTGCCTCGATGCAGGAGGAATTGCAGCGGGTGGCGGAAGGCATTTTGAAGATGGCGGCTGAGCAGGGCTATCAGGCCGAGGCTTTACTGGAGGGCCTGCGAGCTGGTATGGGAGAAGTGGTGGAGGACGCGGCTGATAGCGAGATGATTGGCGCGCTGAATCAGAATATGCAGGAGGTTAAGGCGGCCTTGACATTCATGCAGCGAGTGCTGGATGAGAAGCTCAATGAGCCAATCGTGCAGGAAGCTTGGCTCGGCGCGGAGTAGGGGCGAAGATCACGGATTGCAGACTTTTCCCGTTTCCGCCAGGGAATGTCCAAACTTGATCGGTTGGTAATTGGAATTGGATATTCCCTTGCGGTTCCAGAATGCGGCGGCAGAGGACTGCCGCCCTCCAGGGTGTGGCAGGGTGTGCGGTAGCGTGCGCGTATAAATGCATCTTTGGAGGGACGCACTCCCGTGCGTCCGCGCTTTAACGTGTTTTCAAGATGAACAACAGGGTGGCTTCTGCCATTGCGGCATTCCTCGCATGAGGTTGGCTTGCGAATCTCTGGAAAGTATGCAAGGATAGCGGGGATTTTCATTTTACGTATTCTATTGCATAGGGGGAGGGAGATGTTGGATAGGCGAAGAATTGTTGTTTTGCTCGTGTTGTTTTTTGGTTTTCAGGTAGGTGCCCAAGATGTGTATCGTGATTGGAATCGGCGGGCATGCCCCATTTTAGATACGCCGTATCGAACCTACCGCAGTCTGCATATTACGCATCATTTGGGCACGGATACCGGAACCGTGGGTTGGGGCGATCGTGTAAGTGTGACGGATGTCGCGTTCTGGGGACGTTTTCCCAGTTGGGAAAATGATCTCGGAGGCGAACTGGAACTTCGGGGTCATATGGATCTGCGGGTTTTGGAAGGGTTGGCGTCGGGCAGTAGATCCGACCGGCAGCATAGTTTCCTGATGCTGCGCGGGAAAGCTGTTTGGCATCAAAGGTATTGGGGGGGCGTGGGGCTGCAAGTCCGTATGCAGCCAGGGATTTATACGGCGTTAAGTAAGCCGTCCAGCAGGATCTTTTCCATTCCTGTCGGCGGAAATCTGATTTATGCCATTACGCCGGATGTTGCGGTATTTGCCGGTGTCGATTATTATCCGGATTTTGCGGTAGCATTTGATCCGGTTGGTGGTGTGGTCTATTCGCGATACGATGAAGTGATGGTGCAGCTTGCCTATCCGGAAACGCGCTTGACGATGCGGCCGTATGGGGGGCGGTTGCAACTTGGGATGGGGGCCACGTTTACGCGTGGGTTAGATTATCGGTTGGGGCGCGATGATGAACGGGAGCGGATACGATTCCGGGAAAATCAAGCGTATGGCGAGTTGTCCTGGGATACCCATGGTTTTACGCAAATCGATTTGCGGGCGGGCTACACGTTTCGTCGGCGCGCCATTTTTCCGGAGGGACCGTCCATTGCCTTTGACGATACACCTTTTGTTTCGCTCGGGTTTAGCGCACTATTCTAGCGGCGACGTGTGTTATAGGAGAATACGAGCATGAAAAGGTGTCTGGTATATGTATTGCTGTTGACCTGTGTGTCTACGCCGCTGCTTTCGGCCCAGCATACGTTTGGCCTGGGATTGCATTACGGGACCGTGATCGATGATATGGATGTTACCGATATCGACACATCAGGCATCTCGTACTATTTTCATTATCGCTATCGTTTTTATCGTCCGTTGTGGTTGGAACTCGGGCTGGAACGATTGCCGGATCAGTTTGGCGAGAGCGTTTATGCACCCCAAGCCTTTCTGGTTATAGGCAATAAAATCTATGCCGGAGTGGGGGCGGGCGCGAAATATACGAATGGTTCTTTTGCGGATGAGCCATTTTATGCGCTCAAAGCCGGTGTTTCTTTTTCGTTACCCTTATGGTTTTGCCTGGATATATCCGCGCAATACCGATTTCATGATTATACGGATATACGTGATGAGGAGCGAAGAATCGGAACGGATACCGTATTTCTTGGTGGGGCATTGCGCTTGGTTTTATAAGTGAGGGTCGGTTGTGTTATTTGGAATGATGAGCGAGAATTATGAAAATATTTAATACGATGACGCGTTCGCTAGAGGAGCTTGTGCCGCTGGAACAGGGGCATGTTCGTATGTATACATGTGGCCCCACGGTTTACAACGCGGCACATATCGGTAATTTTCGAACGTATGTATTTGAGGACTTGTTGCGGCGACAGATCAAACGAAGTGGTTACGGGATTACGCAGGTGATGAACCTGACGGATGTCGATGATAAAACGATTCGGGGGGCACAGGAGGCGGGTATTTCGCTGGATGCTTATACAAAGCCTTTCAAGGACATGTTTTTTACGGATATGGACCAGCTCGGCATTGAGCGGGCCGAGCATTATCCGGCGGCAACGGATCACATTGAAGAGGTTATTACGCTGATTGAGCGGCTTGTTGAAAAAGGCTATGCGTATCAATCGGAGGATGGATCCGTGTATTTCAGCATTGCCAAGTTTGCGGATTATGGCCGTTTGGGCCGGATTGATCTAGCGGGGATGCGTGCAGGGGCACGCGTTGCGCATGATGAATATGAGAAAGAGAATGTGGCGGATTTTGCGCTGTGGAAGGCGTGGGATGCACAAGATGGTCCCGTGAAATGGGACTCTCCCTGGGGGGAAGGGCGACCGGGGTGGCATATTGAGTGTTCGGCGATGAGTATGCGCTATCTGGGCGAAAGTTTCGATATTCATACCGGTGGTGTAGATAACATTTTTCCGCATCATGACGACGAAATTGCACAGAGTGAATGCGCGACGGGAAGATCGTTTGTCCGCTACTGGATGCACTCGGCGCATTTGATTGTGAATGGCAAGAAAATGTCCAAGTCGGCCGGTAATTTTTATACGCTACGAGAAATATTGGCGAAGGGGTATGGCGGCCGGGAAGTCCGTTATGTGTTGCTATCGGCCCACTATCGGCAGCAATTGAACTTTACCTTTGAGGCTGTGGATGCCGCCAAAGCGGCTTTGGCGCGAGTGGATGATTTTACGGAGCGGCTTCGCTTGCAGGGTGGCGATGGTGAGGCGTTGCCGTCTTGGGCATGTGAGGCCAAAGCGGCATTTGATGCTGCCATGAATCATGATTTGAACGTACCGGAGGCCTTGGCGGCCGTGTTTGCGCTGGTGCATGCAGGAAATAAAGCTTTGGATCAAGGCGGGACGGGATTTGGCGCGGGTGTTCTGGATATGATCGCGGATATGGATCGCGTATTGGGGGTGTTGACGAAACCGGCGGAAGTGATCCCGACAGAGGTGCAGGCATTACTGGATGCGCGTGCGGCAGCGCGTGCAGAGAAAGACTGGGCGGGGTCGGATCGTTTGCGCGATGAATTGGCTGCGCTGGGGTGGACGGTACGGGATACGCCTGATGGGCAGAAGGTGGCTAAGCGGTAGTGTTGAACGTCGAACTTTGAACTTTGAACGTCGAACGTCGAACGTTGAAGGCTGATGGGCTTTGGGGGGGAAGTTTGAACCACGAAGGCACGAAGGCACTAAGGCTGATAGGCTTCGGTGGATGAGCTTTGTGTCTTTGTGTCTTTGTGGTAAAAAAGTTTGAACCACGAAGGCACTAAGGCACTAAGGCTGGCATGTCCACCGTAGCCGCGAAGCGCGAAGGTGGATGGGCTTTGAAACTTTGAACGTTGAACGTTGAACTTTGAATGGTGAATGATGGGAGCATGTTTTTCGATGATGGCTTTTTTGGATGATTGGAGTTTCCTGCTATGATGTAGGATTGAAACTTCTTACCCTTACTCGGGCACACTTGATCGTTTACGCTTAATCGGAAGTCAGTGCTCACGATATCGAGTAAGTGTGGGCGAGTAAGTGTATGCGAGTAAGTGTGGGCGAGTACGTGTGTTGACAATGAAGTTATAGGTAAGAGGTGAGCCCCGTGGGGACAGGTTCCAGCGGGCGGTTTGCGAGCGGAGTGATATGAAGGGTGTTTTTATTACGTTTGAGGGGCCCGAGGGTGGTGGTAAATCTACGCAGATTCGGCTGCTGGCAGAAGTTTTGCAGTCTCATGGGCGTGAGGTGATATTGACACGTGAACCAGGCGGAACTCCGGCCGGTGAAATGATCCGCAATTTGTTACAGCATGATGCCGCTGGTGAAAATCTGTGTGCTGCCGCGGAAACGCTATTGTTTTCGGCGAGTCGGGCGCAGCTTGTGCAGGAGGTGATTGTGCCGGCACTTGCGCGTGGTGCGATTGTGCTATGTGATCGTTTTGCCGACTCAACGACCGCCTACCAGGGATATGGGCGGGGTTTTGATCCGGATGATCTGGCGCGGTTACATGCATTTGCGTTGGGCCATCATTGGCCGGATGTAACGCTGTTGTTGGATCTTCCTGTCGAGGTAGGGTTCGCGAGGATTCAGGCGCGAAAAGAGGATGGCAGCATAACGTTGGACCGTATGGAGCGCGAGGCACGGGATTTTCATGTCCGTGTTGCCGAAGGGTTTCGTTTGTTGGCTGCTCGTTATCCTGATCGTTTTCGTGTTTTGGATGCGACGCGTCCGGCAGAGCAGGTACATGCGGATGTGCTGCACGTGCTGAAACCTTGGTTTCCCACGTTAACCGGAGAACAAAAACATGACGGTTGATCAAGCATATGCCTATTTGGCGCAAAGCCTGGCAGCGGATAAACTGGCGCAAGCGTATGTGATTGAAGCGGCTCCCCGGGGTAACGGTTTGGCCTTGGCTAACCGCCTGATGATGCGTTTGTTTTGTACGGATGAAGATGCTCCGTGTGGATACTGCGCGGGATGCCGGGGCGTCGAACACGCGACACACCCTGATTTGCATCGGATTGAGCCGGAAAAAAAAT
>SKVN01000027.1 GCA_007129405.1 Kiritimatiellia bacterium | reverse complement strand
TCTGGGAAGAGTACGGATATGATACGCTGGCTGGATATCGTGTGTACCGCATGGAGGGAGATCAGCGCACTGCGCTGCAAGAAGATTGGCTGCCTGTGGATTTTAATCGTTCTGGTGGTGCATCCTATCGCATGGCAGATCCTGCCGTTAAAGGACCTCAAGCTGTCGCATATCAGTTTGAGGGATTGGTCGAAGATGGGTCTGTGATCGATCTGGGGATTTGGGATGTGAAATTTCCTGATGCGGAGGTTGATCCGGAATCTTTCATGATTGCATATGCAGAACCTATTGTGGCTCCCGCGGCCGAGGTTGGTCCCGGGCCCGCCGCTAAGATTCCTGTTTTGGATCATGATATTTATGCTGTTTCCTTTGTTGCGATTGCGGATGGTCTGGGTTTGAGCGAAGAAACGGTTGCCACTATGGCAGCCAATACAAACTTGGCGATGCATACTGCAGGGCAATCGGTCGCTTATTGGGTCGCGGACGACAGCATTTTGTTCTTCGGTTGGCCGCCGGCAACGAATCGGTACACGATCACGAACTACTTCTGGGTCGAACCGGGCGACGGGATGCACATGGAGTCGCGACAGACGGATGACATACCTATAGCTGATGATCAGACGCATATGGGGCGTTTTTCTTTTCGAAGGTACAATCACTTCAGCATAGATCAGTTTGAGACGCTGCCTGATGATTTGTATTTTTCGGATGGTTTTGTGGTGGGAACAACGCATTCATACGATGTGATCCTGCCGGCGTATGCGACGAATGCAATTAGTTTTGATATATCCTTTCGTGGCTGGAATGATAATACGAATCATGTGGCGACGGTTTATCTGAATGATATTGAAATTGGCCAGCAAACGTTCGCGAAACGGGAATCTGCGATTTTGCAGTGCTCGGGGACAGGGAGTACGAACAATACACTAACAATCGTATCGACCGGTACGAGCGGGAGTATATTCATGTTGCACTCGTTTCGTGCGGAGTATGAAAGTTATTATGCACCTGATCATGGTGTTTTGTTGGCTGATGATGGGGGGCATTCGCGTTTGTCGGCCAGTCGGTTTGATAATGCTGTGGTTCTGGATGTGACGAATCCGCATACTCCTGTGCGGATAGTAGGACCATCAGGTGTCATTCCGTCAGATCATAGTTGGACGGTAGCCCCAGGTTCGCATTGGGCGTTTCGTGAAGCTGCTGCTGTTCCCGATGCTGCATCCGTCATTCCTGGAGGATTTGGAAGCTGGATGCAGGAAACAACGAATCGCGTTGATTATTTAGTGATTGCACCCCGTGTTTTTTCGGAACCGGCGGAAGCCTTGGCCGATTATCGTGCAGGTCTCGGCTTGCGCACGCGGGTTGCCTATTTTGAGGATATTTGCGATCAGTTCTCTTATGGTTTGCGCAAGCCTGAAGCGATACGGGAGATGCTGGCTTATGCGCATGAAAACTGGGAGGAGCCACCTTGGATGGTCGTTCTAGGCGGACGTGGACATATCGAATATCTGGAAATGCGTGCCAACTCCGATATCAATCATCTGCCCCCTTTACTTGGATATGACTCCCAATACTATCGTGCGGCTGACCTGCTGTTCGCAGATGTGACTGGGGATGAAATTCCTGATTTCAGCATTGGTCGTATATCGGTACAAACCGAAGCGCAGTTTTTTACCTATCTTGATAAACTGCAGGCGTATGAAGGCGGAGCACAAAGTTCCTCCTTGATGCATGCCCTCTTTGTTGCGGACAATGCGGATGATGCGGGTGATTTCGAAGCATCGAATGCTATTCTTGCTGACATTGCGGATGCTCGTTATGCAACCGATCAAGTGGGATTAGATTCGCACACACTGTCGCATGTGCGAGAAACAATACGAGATGCACTGTCCGATGGAGTGGGAGTCATTCATTATGCAGGACATGGTGCCCCCTATAGTTTGGCTGATGAAAATATTCTGCATGCCGATGATGTCGATGATATGACTTTGGATAAGCCTGTAGGTTTGTTGGTTTCCTTGACCTGTTTAATAGCCCGTTTTGATGTTGCCACTGTAGGTCATCGGTCTTTAGGAGACGCGCTACTTCGAAAACCAGACGGTGGCGCTTTGTCGGTTTATGCACCTGCCGGGCTTTCCTATAATGGCCCTGCTCTGGATATGGGACAGCAGCTTTATACGGTACATGCCGTGGAAGGTGTGGATACGGTGGGGCTTGCACTTGTTCGGGCACGCTCACAACTAGGTGTAAAAACAGGATTGGCGGCAGATGCCTATCGCACGTATAATCTTTTGGGTGATCCTGCCTTGAAGTTGGCTGGAGGACAGGGAGGTGAACCACCCGTTTGGATGACAAACCTTGCGCAATGGCGGTGGGAACGTTTTTCGTATGAAGAGCTTTTGGATCCAGCCAATAGTCTGGAAGCATTGCAAGCGGCGAAGCAAGACAGCAAGGCTACGGTAATTATTCTTTTTTAACGAAATGAGGGACGGTATGGCGGAAAAGCCGAAAACATATATGGTGGTTGGGAAAGTTGTGCTGCGCAAAATTGGAGATGAAGTGTTGCTTTTGCCCGTTAGTGGGCCAGCCGCTGGTGGGCGTGTGTATCCGCTCAATGAAACAGCTCGTATAATCTGGGATGGTCTGAGTGCTGGTGTGGACTGCGATCAAATTGCCGATCGCCTGGCTGGTATTTTTGCCGTCCCCCGAGATCAAGCATTTGCCGATTGTATAGACTGCGCGCGTATGATGGTTGAAGAATCCTTGTTGGACGAGGTCGCCTGATGGGGTGTGAGATGGAACAAGTAGACACGAATGAATGGCTTCGTAACGTACAATTGAAGGCGCGCACGGAGCGAATTCCCCTCAAGGCCCAATTGGAACTGACCAGTCGCTGTAATTTGCGCTGCCAGCATTGCTATTTGGGTGATCAGCTTGAGCAGCATCGCAAGCGTAGCATGGAGCGAGATACCGAAGCTGTATGCAAATCGTTGGATGAGTGGGCGGCCGCAGGTTGTCTGCAGTTGGTCATTACAGGCGGGGATCCGATGATGCGCCGGGATTTCAAGGAAATCTACCGGCATGCTGCGGAGTTAGGCATGTACGTATCGGTGTTGTGTGACGGCATCCTCGTGAGTGATGCTATTGTCGAACTTTTTCAGGAATATCCGCCACGTTCGGTGGAAGTGAGTATTTATGGTGCTACAGCCGAAACGTATGAGAAGGTCACGCAAGTGCCGGGATCACATGCGTTAGCGTGGAAAGGTATTCATCGTCTGTTAGATATCGGCGTAAAGGTGGCCTTGAAAACTGTTTTGCTCAAGTTAAATGAGCATGAGCTTGGGGATATGGCGTCCCAAGCGGAAGCAGTCAACTGTCCCTTTCGGTTCGATTCTGCGATATTCCCATGTTTGCCAGAGGGTGCCAAAGAAGACCCGCTGGCGTTGCGCGTATCGCCGGAAGTGGCAGTTAAATGGGATTTGGCGTTTCCCGGGCGTGCAGAACTCTTTGCCAAGAGCATCAAGAAGACGAGTTCATTCCCAGAATCGGACAATTTATACTTGTGCGGAGCGGGGACCAGCTCTTTTTATGCTGATCCTTATGGTACGCTTTCTCCTTGCCTGATGACGACGAAATATCAATATTATCAGGGTGATCGTAGTTTTGCCGATCTTTGGGAGCATGAGCTTTCAGACATTCGCAAGCAGCGCAGGAAAACGCAGGGTGGTTGTTTGACAGGGGAGAAGCTTGGGGCATGTACCCACTGCCCAGCCGTGAACTTCCTCGAAACAGGAGATGAGGAGCAAGAATCTGCCTATACAAAGGCCGTGACCGAGCTTCGCTATCATGCGGTAATGGAAAACACAAGAAGGGATGCGAAATATGAGCAGTGAGCAGAAACATGCAGCCGGTGGAGATGGGACGCATAAGCGTGCGTATGAAAAACCCAGCATTAAGAGGGTCGATCTCGCTTTGGCAGAGACTTTGTCTGCGGGCTGTAAAGTTTCAGGAGATGGTGGCGAGTGCGACCCTGATCCTGGGTTCGCTGATCCAACCTCTGAACTTGGATCGTGAGTTCATCGCCTGAAGCATTGCATATTGGTCCGGTTTGCTTCCGGTTTTTACAACAGGAGGCAATTGTATATTCTGCTTGGGCGTATCGTGATTTTTGGGGACCGGTACATTCCATTTTTCGGACAAGCGTTGCACTCACGGTGGAATTGTTTGCCGGTGGAATTGATGTGCCGGATCAAGAGCCCGACTATTCCGCTGGGAAGCACTGGTGGTTTTATAAGCGCATGGATGACGGCTTGTTGTTTGTCTTTCGTCCCACTTCTTTTGGCGATCGCATATTTTGCGAAGTGGATCGGAATTTGTCGGTATGCCGTCTCTATGTAGAGGGAGATTTGAACGATGCGCCGTTGCGATATCCGCTGGATCAAATCCTGACGTGGGGGATGCTGGGGAAATGTGGTGGCGTTATACTGCACGCAGCGGGTGTTGAACGCGATGGTGTGGGTTATGTGCTGGCGGGGCGCAGTGGTGCCGGTAAATCCACGCTTTCGGGGTTTTGTGCAGCGGCGGGCTGGGATATTTTGAATGATGACAGGGTGATTGTGCATCCGGACCGAAAAACGGGACAATGGCTGATGTCGGGAACGCCATGGCATGGGACCGGAAAATATGCCAAGAACCGGACGGTTCCCTTGGGGGGCGTTTATCTCTTACAGCAGGATCAGGAAAATGTGGCTGAGGAAATCGCGCTGCGGGAAGCGCGGTATGCGTTGATGGATGTCGCGGGGATTGCATGGTTTGAGGAGGAGTGGTCGCAGCGGGGGCTTGATGCGATTGCGCGGTTGACCGAAGAGGTGCCGGTGCAGCGGTTGCGGTTTACGCGTTCAGCCGATGCGGTGGAGGCGGTGGGAAAATGCTGAAAAGCTGAAAAGCTGAAATGCTGAAATATTTGGGGAAAATGCTGAAATGCTTCCCGCTTCGCTCTGCGAGCTTCGCAGGACAAGGAAAAGCTGAAAATTTGGGAAAATTCTGAAAGGGAATGTGTTGTGAGATTGAGTGAGGATTTGAGGGGGAGGACGAAACGGTATGCTTCTGCTGTAATTCGTTTGTATGTGGATTTGCCCAAGCATCGGCAAGAAGTGCAGGTAATAGGTCATCAACTGTTACGCTCAGCAACTTCTGTTGCAGCTCATGCACGCGAGGCATCAAGGGCTCGCTCGGATGCGGAGTTCTGTTCCAAACTGGATGGACTTTTGCAAGAGGCTGATGAGTCGCTGTTGTGGCTTGAATTGCTTAACGAAGATTGCGCTATTTTAAGCGAAGCTATGAATCATTTGCTTATAGAAACGCCAGAGATAATTGCTATCTTCACAACAATTGTGCAGAAGACGAGAAAGCGGATTTGAGAGAACATTCTCTAATTCTGAACAGCTGATAATCTTCTAGCCAAAGCGGACAGACCTTTTTCCATTTCAGCATTTCAGTTTTTTAGCGTTTCAGCTTTTTTCCTGATTTTGG
>SKVN01000030.1 GCA_007129405.1 Kiritimatiellia bacterium | reverse complement strand
CGATTAGATCGTGCAGCATGTCCTGGGCGACTTGCTCGAAGGATAACCGGACCGCATCGCGTGACCCGGCCTTGAGCTGCTGGGCCAGAACCTCGTCTTCTTCGATGCGCTTTTCGAGCTGCTTGATGACGACACGATCTTCGCCGCTGAATTTCGTCCCGAACCGGCTGTTGAGATCCTCGATGATCTTGGAAAGTGCCTCGAATTCCTCTTCGTCGGTTCCTGCCCCCTGGCCCCAGTCTTTGGGATGTACATCCGTGACGCCGCGTTCGAGACCGATTGCCTCGGTCCCGATGAGCTCGGGCTTGTAGTTTTCGAGATCGACATCGTTTAAAATCTCCAACGGCAATGATCCGGGCTCGGATGGGAGCTTCTTGACCAGAAAGCCGGCAAAGGCATAGAACTTTTCGAGCTTGGCATCGCTGAAAGGGATGATTTGCGATAGGAATGCGTATAGCTTTACGTAGTCGCGCATCTTGGATTTGAAGTCGGCGCGTTCATCGGCATCCAATCCATTGTAGATGACAACCAGCGGATCGGTTAAACCGTGCAGCTTGGTGATCTTCTGCGTGTCCGGCAGCTTGGAGTAGAATACCTTGCAGAACGCTGCCACATGATCCCATGTGTATACCCCCGTATCATCCAGTTCGTTGCGGATATCATACAGCCGGTTCGGATCGGTTTCGCTGGCAAGCTGTACCCGGTCATAGAATGGCTGGAAGGCCTTCTTGATCTCGTCGGCATCGTTCTCGAAGTCGAGTACATAGACATCCTCGCCCTTGGTGGGCTCGGTGCGGTTCAGACGCGAAAGCGTTTGCACAGCCTGTACGCCCTTTAACTTGCGGTCAACATACATGGCCTTGAGCAACGGTTGATCGAATCCGGTCTGGAATTTATTGGCGACCACGAGAATCCGGTAATCATCCGTGTTGAACATGTCTTCTGTTTGCGATTCCGGGAATCCGTTCAGACTGTATTCCGAAAACTCATGCACCGCCTCGCCCGCCTTGGGCTTGGGCGGATCCTTGACGATGTCCGTGAAGGCAACCAGGGCCTTGAAGGGTGCGCCCAGCTCTTCGAGATAGGCGCGCACCTCCAGCACATAGCGCACGGCATGCAACCGATTGCGCGTGACGATCATGGCCTTGGCTCGCCCTCCGCATCCCTTGCTTACGTTGGCAATGAAATGATCCACCATGATGCGGGCTTTGCGCTTGATGGGGGGACGCTGATCCGCCACATATTTTTTTAAAAGCCGCGACGCCTTGCGCTTGTCCACTTCGGGATCGTCCTGCACCTTTTTCAGCAAATTGAAATACTGGTTATAGGTCGTGTAGTTGCGCAACACATCGAGAATAAAGCGTTCCTCGATGGCCTGTCGCATACTGTAGAGGGAGAATGGTCCCTTCTTGTTGGTTTTCGGATCGATGCGGCCGAATAACTCCAGCGTCTCGGGCTTCGGCGTTGCCGTGAAGGCAAAGAAGCTCACATGCTTCATGCGTCCGCGCCGTTTCATGATCTCGGTAACCACCTGATCCTCGAACGTTTCCTCGTCTTCTTCGCGGTCCTCGATTGAAGCCGCATAGGAAAGCACCCGGTTGATGGCACCCGCGACCTTGCCCGCCTGCGAGGAATGCGCTTCGTCGATAATCACCGCAAACCGGCTATTGGGCAGTGTCTCCATCTCTTCCATGATGACCGGGAATTTGTGAATCGTGCTTACGATGATCTTCTTGCCATCCTCCAATGCCGCTTTCAACTGACGCGATGTCTGGTCAATGTTTTCGAGCATGCCAGCCGTCTGCACGAACTGACGCAGCGTCCGTTGCAACATCCGGTCAATGACACGGGCATCCGACACGATTACCACGGTATTAAATACCGGCTTGTTGTCGCTGCCATACAGCGTCGCGAGACTTGTCGCCAGTGTGGCGATCCCGATCGTCTTGCCGCTGCCCGCACTGTGCTGATTGAGGTAGGAGGCTCCCGAGCCGTTTGCACGCGCGTCCTCTGTGAGCCGGCGGACGGCATCCAACTGATGATACCGCGGGAAGATTTGCATCTTCTTGCCGGTCTTGCGTCCCTTTTCATCCAGAACGTCGATCACCTGGATAAACCGTCGCACGAGGTCGAGGATGCTGTCGCGCGTCCAGACTTCTTCCCACAAGTATCCGGTGGAAATGCCATCCATACGCGGCTCGTTTCCGGCCCCGCCGTGGTTGCCTACATTGAACGGCAGGAAATACGTGTTCTTGCCAGCCAGTGCCGTGGTCACAAACACCATATCCGTATCTACCGCAAAGTGTGCCAGACACCGCCCGAACCGGAAGAGAGGCTCCTTGGGATCGCGGTCGTTCTTGTACTGTCGCCGCGCATGTGCCACCGTCTGTCCGGTGAGCTTGTTCTTCAGCTCGGCGGTAAAGATCGGCAACCCGTTGAGAAAAATCACCATATCGAGACTGTTCTCATTGGCCTGTGAATAGCGTACCTGCCGGACGACATGAAAGACATTGCCCTCATAGAGCTTCAGCACATCGGGATTGAGGCTGTGGGCGGGCTTGAAAAAGCACATCTCGAAATGGTGACCGCTTTCGTCGAATCCCTTACGCAACAGATACAAGGTACCATTGCGCTCGATGACATCCTGGATGCGCCGCAGGGCTTTGGCGTCTGCATCCTCGCCCAGAATTCTGCGGTAGGCATCCCACTTTTCGGGTTGCGTGGCTTGCAGGAACCGCAGCACCGTTAGCGGCATCAGGCACAGCGACTTGTCATAGTCGGACGATGCTCCCGTGAAGAAACCATTGTCCTGAAGTAATGCGCGTTGCACGGCCGCCTCGAATACCGCCTCGCGCACGACCTTGTGCGTAGTCGATTGCTCCGTCGGATATAATGTGCCGCTAGGCTTGTCGTCACTCATGGTGTCTCCTCTCCCGCACTTGTGCTGCGCGCTGTCGAAACATCAATGCGGCCCGTAACTGCCGCCGAAATCAATGCAGCGCGGCGTTCGCGAAGCAGCCCTATTACCCCTAGGCACTCACTTGCTGCGCCATCAATTGTAATTGTCTGTCTATCAAGAAAGTCAGCAATTATTCTTTGTTCATCAGGCGGCGGGTGTGGAAGTCGCACACAACAAATAGCATTATAGTCGAGGCCATATCTAGTCACGCCAAGTGCCTCAACAAAAAACTGCTCACGAATTCCTTTCGCCGCAATGGCACGCGACAGATAGCGACCCTCGTTATCTGCTTGTGGTCGGATCATAGCCAAATGGTAACCACACAGAACATTCTCCATATCCTCGTCCACAACCGCAGGGACGGCGATGTCGTCGGGCGTTTCCGAGTCTTTGGTTAGTAGCACATCGCCCCGGCGTAACCTGAATTTCTCGACTTGCGGCTTGGTGGCGGTAGCCTCCATGAAATCCAAGTCCGATGTGATTTGCTCGTTCTTGTAGACATCGACATAGTTGCAAAGTTTTACTTTGCCTTGCCCCTCAATGCTCTTCTTATCCACGTTGCTCAACTGCACGGAGCCATAATACTTCAACCTCGTCACCTGCCAATGTTCTGGAATCATGCCCAGCCAGGGCACACCGGAATCCCGCATTTTCACATCTGGATTCACCCCCTTGGTCACAGCTTGACTGATGACGGCCTTGCGTTTTTCTTCCAGCAGCCGGATCAGCTTTTCTTTTTCCGCGATCAGTCCATCAATCTTTGCAGTCTCCCGATCCAGAAAATCCGCAATCCGCCGCTGGTCGGCTGGTGGGGGGAGCGGTAGACGGACTGAACCTAGAGCATTGTAGCCAAGACCGAAGCGTGTAACGCCGAGTGCTTCGATAGAAAATTGCTCGCGAATTCCTTTCGCCGCAATGGCACGCGACAGATAGCGACCCTCGTTATCTGCTTGTGGTCGGATCATCGCCAAATGGTAGCCACACAGAACATTCTCCATATCCTCGTCCACAACCGCAGGGACGGCGATGTCGTCAGGCGTTTCCGAGTCTTTGGTTAGCAGCACATCGCCCCGGCGCAACCTGAATTTCTCGACTTGCGGCTTGGTGGCGGTAGCCTCCATGAAGTCCATGTCCGATATGATTCGCTCGTTCTTGTAGACATCGACATAGTTGCAGAGTCGAACCGGCTCTTGCCCTTCGACGCTTTTCTTGTCGACATTGCTGAGTTGCAAATTCCCTGTGTACTTCAGGCGCTTCGATTCCCAGTGCGCAGGCAGGCGTTCCACAAAACCGGCAGTTCTACTGCTGAAATTTGGATAGGCTTTTATTTTCATCTTGCCACCTCGCGTGTTGCTTCCGCATTACGCCAGAGCGGCGAGTCCTCCCAGTTTTCGGGGAACCCCATGAAGCGTATGGGTACGTCGGGGTAATCGGCCAACAATTGCTTGAAGCGTTCTTTCCAGGCGCTTTGTGGCGCGACTTGTTTGAGCAGGTAGTAAAGCACCGTAAGCACCCCGAACATGCGGTCGCCCGTAATGGCCACGGGCTGGTGCCAGTCGGGGGCATGAGAGGCTTCGGGAACAAGGGGGCTGACATCAACATCGCGGTTCCAAAGGCGTGCATGGTGCGCACAGATATTGCGAACAACGTTCAACGTCCGCAACCAGGAGGCAAGAACCGGTGCATACAAACCATAGGTTCGTGCGACATCCTTCTTTATGCGACTAGGCAGGCCACGAAATAAGGTGTACATCGTCCCGAATGTCATCAACTCGACTGCCATCCAAAGTGGTAGCTCTGTTTCGGACGTATACTTTTCCTGGTAATGCCTGACAAAATCCTCGCGGCTTTTGCGCTGTTCCTCATGAATCCGGCTGAGAAGGAATCGATGGTCTTCGGCGGAGAGCCCCGGCAAGTTGGAGCGGTCCAAATGCCCCAAGGGGCCATTTATGAGGGTGAAACGATTGACGATTTCCGTCCGAAGAGCCACCTCGATACGTTCAATGACGTCCATAACCTGTAAACGCAGGTGGCGATCAAAAACGTAGCGCCGCCAAACCGTGTCGAGCGTAGTGCCGGGAAGGAGGCGATCATCCTCTGCGTTCGTATCCCGGAACGTGTACCAGTAAGCACTGAGACGGTAGTAATTTACAGCACGAAGACGAGCAATCAGGGTATCGCGATCAGCCTCAAGACCACGCCCCAAAATCAGGTCGGCTTGAGCCTCAAAAGACAAAGGTGGCTTTTCGTATTTCACGACGCCACCCCCTGAAAAAACAATGACCTGCCCAATTTGAGCATGCCCCGAGAGGCAGAGGCTTGGCAGGTCGGCTGGGAGTAAGATAGCACAAGCAGCTTGCGCTGCAACAGAAAAAACAAA
The DNA here is from genome assembly GCA_007129405.1 of Kiritimatiellia bacterium. Taxonomy (GTDB): domain Bacteria; phylum Verrucomicrobiota; class Kiritimatiellia; order UBA8416; family UBA8416; genus T3Sed10-140. Next base: position 198 of record SKVN01000030.1, on the reverse strand, counting down.
GACCCGCCAGAATTGAGCATACCGCGTGCGGTAGAGGCTTGGCAGGTCGGCTGTAAATACACTAGCCCAAGCGGGCCTTTTTTCAACACCGAAAACAAAAAACCACCAAATTTGAGCGTGTCCCGAAGGACAGAGGCTTGGTGGCTCTGTTGCCATAAACATACCACATCCGGAACCGGAGTCAACGGGGAGATCGTT
>SKVN01000020.1 GCA_007129405.1 Kiritimatiellia bacterium | reverse complement strand
CGGGTGGGTCGGCGCATATGGAAGTTCCAATTGCGAAGCATATTGCCGCACGTGAGGATTGGGATGTTGCCACCTTCGAGATGGGGATCAATGTCCGCGATTGGCCCGTCGAGAAGTTCCATGGTATCGTCGAAACGTTCGTTCAAACCGTGGTTTCTGCGCAACCTGAAAAGCCCGTTTTCTGTATAGACCTATTTACGTACTTTGATGATTTTACGGTTTCGCCGCAATATGCAGTTGGCTTTCGCGATGCCGTGCGGGATATCGTACAAGCGATCGATTCGCCGCATGTCCATTATATTGATGGGCGTGATTTGCTGGCACACGCATCGGGGTTGCGAACCGACATGGTGCACCCCAGCGATGAGGGAATGCTGGAAATCGGACAGAATCTGGCACGTGTAATACGCGCGGAATTGTAGATAGCCTCGGTCGCTCTCGACCTCTTGCAGCGTCGGGACCGTGGATGGGTAGGTTCAACGCGTTGGGTGGTGCGCTGACCCCGTCGCTTCGCTCCCCCCAAAGCGGTGAGTTCGCTATCGCTCGTCACCGCGCTCCATAAGGAGTGCATATGGTGCCGAACTGAAAGCATGACCCTGCAACGTCTTGCCTCGAACAATAAAGTTACATTACACTACCAGGGTGTGCTTGAATTTGATGCATGACCTGCTAATGGATGATGGGAGTTGCTATGAACCAAAGAAAACCGAATATCGTTTTTATATTAGCTGATGATCTGGGATGGTGCGATCTGCGTGCCAGCGGCAGCACATATTATGAGACCCCGCATATTGACAGCATCGCGCATGGCGGGATGCGCTTTACGCAGGCTTACGCTTCGTGTCAGGTTTGCAGTCCTACGCGTGCAAGCATCTTGACGGGTCAGGATACGCCGCGTCACGGTATCACGAATTATCTCGGCGCGAAGCATGGGGAGGACTGGCGTAAGCTCAATCGTTTTGACAGCATGCTACCGCCGCCTTATGCACCGGGGCTGAAGCATGATACCACAACATTCGCGGAAGTTCTCCGGCGCAGTGGATACCGGACATTTTTCGCAGGCAAGTGGCATCTTGGCGAGGATGATGATGCTACACCCGAAATGTTCGGGTTCGAGGTGAACAAGGGTGGCTTCAGGGCTGGTAGCCCGAAGTCGTATTTTTCGCCGTACAGCAATCCGAAGCTTGAGGACGGTCCGCCGGGAGAGAATCTCCCGCTGAGACTGGCCCAGGAGACAGCAGCTTTTATTGAAGACAGCAAAGACAGTCCTTTTCTGGCGTATCTGTCTTTTTATTCCGTGCATAGTCCGTTGCAGACAACGAAGGAGAGATGGGCAAAGTACCAAAAGAAGGCGCTGGAGCAGGGAGAAAAAGAAAAGAAGCGGTTTATCATGGATCGTAATTTGCCGGTGCGGCAGGTGCAGGATCATCCAGTGTATGCCGGGGTTGTTGAGGCCATGGATGATGCTGTGGGTATTGTTCTGGAGATGCTTGAGCGGTGCGGGCTTGCCGAGAATACGATCGTATGTTTCACATCTGACAATGGCGGGGTTTCTTCTGGAGACGATTTTGCATCTTCCATGCTCCCGCTCAGAGGCGGCAAGGGTCGTCAGTGGGAAGGGGGCATACGGGAGCCTTTGTTTATAAAATATCCGGAGATGATTACATCCGGAACGGTATGTGATGTCCCGGTTATCAGTCAGGACTTTTATCCCACGTTTGTCGAGCTGGCAGACTGCAGCGTTCCTGAGAGTCAGGTCATCGATGGCGTGAGTTTTGTGAAACTGCTTCAGGGGGAAGGGGGCATCGCCGAACGGGACTTGTTCTGGCATTACCCGCATTATGGAAATCAGGGCGGAGATCCTTCTTCTATGATACGAAGCGGCGACTGGAAGCTGATTCGCTATCATGAGGATGGTCACATGGAGCTGTATAATCTGGCTGAAGATGAAGGCGAGCAACGTGATCTTTCGGGAGCGAACCCTGAAATTGTGGAGCAATTGAAAAGACGTCTAGATGCATGGTTGCAGGATAGAGGGGCTTTGTTTCCTTCGCCAGATCCGTTGTTTGATCCAGACAAGCGCAGGGCTTATCTTGCCCGGCAGGGCGGTGAGGGCATGGCTAGACTGGAGCAGAGACATGCACAGTTTCTTGCGGATGACTGGGAACCGAATCCGGACTGGTGGGGCAGTCAGGTTACGCAGGATTGACCCCTTCGCAGGGCATACTTCGCTCTCCGCGATGCTCCGCGCGAAGTATGGTCGGGGAGACAGGATTCGAACCTGCGACATCCAGCTCCCAAAGCTGGCGCTCTACCAGGCTGAGCTACTCCCCGTAGATCCTGCCTATTCATTAAGAGAGCTCTGTGTATAGCACGGTGTTCTCTCGATGACAAGTAGATGCTACAAGAATATCTTTTTTCATGAGGAGCGATATTGGCAGGATGGAAATGGAAGGAGGGGCGGCATGTTACCAGGCCCGTGCTTGAAATATGTGTTTGCCATCTGTGTGGGGGAGAGATGTGGTTTCGAGGACCATGGTCTTAAGCGTGGTGCCGCCGGAAGATTTGAAGTTCAGTTGCAAATGCGTGGCGTTTTCCGGTAAGGGGATTCTTGCTACCTGGAGCCAATTCGGCAGGGTTTGCCAGCTCCGTGTATCGGGTGCTTCTGTGGCATATAAAAAGATACGGAGAATTTCTCCAAGCAGTATGTTGTTTTCTTCCACAGCGGATGCAATTGATTCCTTGATGACAATTCGTGTTACCGTTTTAGCCGCTTGGATGGCCGCAATTCTGCGTTCGGTATCGTGGGCGAGTGCGGTAGTGGTCATAAGCGTATAGCTGCGTCCGAGAACTTGATTGCCGTGCCGGATTTCTACGTACGGGCTGGGGCCCCAGCGAGCATTTTGTGCCGGGGGTGGCATGTTGAACATGGGTGCACGACCGATTCCTGCGAAAAGAATCAACTCGTTTGAAGGTGATATTTGCCTTGAGGGGGCATTTGTGCCGGGGGTTATGATGCCCGAATGTGGATCTATGCGAAGGTACTTGGTAAGCTCGTCGGCCTTCGTATATTCAATGCGGGAACCATTATAATCCCGAATGAGTTCAAAGGCGGTCGCTGCCACATAGCGCGTGTAAGGGTCATCGGGAAAGCCATTGAGTTCTTCCAGTCCGTCGGCAATGAGCCGTGCTTCGACACCTGCGGAGTGCCACTGCTCGAGCATAAAAAAGCTTTTGGCGGTAAAGGCATGCAGGAGCGCGCGTTCGTATGGGCGTCCCGAATAGGTCTGTGTGGCGTCATTGATGATCAAGCTGGATGCTTTTTCGCTCAGGCGAATATAATCTAGCGCACGGATCAAGTCGGCGGCTTTTAGCCAATCATCAATGGCGCGCTTGTATTCTCCGGCGGCTTGCCATGCGGTGCCACGCTCCATGAGCATCAGTACCTGGTCGCGGGATCGTACGGGACGATTTTCGAACGTTTCGGCCGCTTCCTCAAACGATCCGCTGTAAAACTGTGCGCGTGATCGGTTTAAACCGGATGAAACGCAACCGGTACCGGTCGTCAGCATGATGCTGAGACCGGCTATCTGGATGTATTTCCCGTATGTCCGGGCTGCATGCACTATGAATTACCAACCAAATATGGGGCGACTCGCACGACGCATCCGGTCGCGCTGCTTGCGCAGTACAATCAAACCTGTTTCCAAGTCGGTTAGTTCAACGGTCAGTTGATAATAGATGTCGCGCTGACGCGACGCACGAACCTGCCGCCCGGTGGCTTGCGTGATCTCTGTGATGGAACCCGTGAGCATGTAACTTGCGCCAAGTTGACGGCCAATTCTTGCGCGGGTTTCTTCGGTTGCATTGGCTAATTGGAAGCCTTGCTCTTTCATTAAGTCGTCGCGCCGGGCGGTATTAACAAAGCGCATTTCCCCCGTGTTCAATAACTGTGTTACGAGGGTATTTTCCAGGGCATTCACATCGAGGTGTGTACGGGTATGATTCTGGATGCCGAGTGGTGCAATAATGGGGTTTTCTCCTTCGGAAGGGAATGGATGATTTAGTATGTCATCTTTAATTTGGTCAGCCATTTCGATCAGATCGCGTTGATCGAATCGGGCGGTTATGGTGGAGGCTCCTGTGGGGTCTTGATCGCCTACCGATTGGCGAAAGGCAGAGCAACCCGTGAGTGCAACGAGTGCGATCGATAATGAGATGTTGCGGATGATCGTCTTGCGCATGATGTGTCTCCTTTGTTGGATTTGTTGTCTTTCCCTAAGCATAAACTTTACACGCGCTCATTATATCTTCGTGTGGTGGTCTTGGCAAGTATCCCTCATGCGATTTGTAAATAATCTTGTGGCGTTGATCGGTACGCAGTAAAAGTGTGAAATCTTGATTTTTTAAAAAGGGGATATGATGCAGAATATGGTCGAGCGTGTGCAAGCGGGGGAACTTTTATTGTGTGATGGCGGTATGGGTACCATGCTACAGGATCGTGGTTTGGAGCCTGGGCGCTGTCCCGAGTTATGGTGTATTGATCATCCTGATGACGTGAAAGCGATTCATGCCGCGTACCGCGAAGCTGGCAGTAATATTGTAGAGTGTAACAGTTTTGGCGGGACACGCTATAAGTTGTCTCATTACGGGTTGGCGGAACGATGTCGGGAGATCAATGCGGCGGCTGCACGGTTGGCGCGGGCTGTTGCTGGCGACTCGCAATATGTTCTGGGGAGCATGGGGCCGACAGGGGCGATGCTGGAACCGTATGGCGATGAAACGGAAGACGATTTTTTTGCCGCGTTTGTGGAGCAGGCCGAGGGGTTAACGAGCGGCGGGGCTGATGCGGTCATTATTGAAACCATGACGGCACTAGAAGAAGCGTTGCTTGCATTGCGGGCGGTTCGCGCCACGGCACCTGATGTTACGTGTATCGTGAGTATGACGTTTGATCCCGTCGCGACCGGTGGATATGCGACGATGATGGGGGTGCGACCGGATCGATTTGCAGAAGCATGCCTGGAAGCTGGTGCCGATGTGATTGCCACGAATTGCGGCACAGGAATCGATGACATGGCCGCCATCGTTGGGCAACTGAAGGATGTGGTTGGATGCCAAATACCCTTGATGGCGATGCCGAACGCGGGAATGCCGGTTATAGAGAATGGTTGTACAATTTTTCGCGAAAGCCCCGCTCAGATGGCGGGCAAGGTAGGGTTGCTCTTGGATGCCGGCGCGCGCATCATCGGCGGATGTTGTGGCACGCGTCCCGCTCACATTGCCGCTTTGCGCGCTGCAATCGGGTAGTTACTCCGAGCCGATGAGCTCTTCACGTAATGCCTGACGACGTTTCAATAATTCCCGTAAATGCTCTATCCGCTTTTCGGCTCGTTCCAACTCTTCTTCGAAATGTTGCGTACGGGCATCAAATTGCGCGGGGTCTATTTTTCTTTCTCGCATGCGGCGCGCAGGGGTTGCGTGGGGTGGTTCTGCGCTTTCGGGTCTGCCCCGTTCCCGTCGTGCGAAAGGAAACAAATCTGCCTCTAGTGCTTCTCGTTCGTCTGCTGGTAAATTATCCAGAAACTTCTGTAATGCAGGGTGACGCTCCAATAGCGCATTACGTCTTTGCTGGAGCATGTGTTCACGCGCTTGCTCCATAAATGCTTCCGGATCGCTTTTTCGCAATTCCTGAAGGGATTGGTACGTTTCGGGATCTGACGTACGGAGAGATTGCAGCCACTGCATGCCCCCCCGGTTTTGTTGGCCTGCATTTTCGCGCCTGCGTTCCATTCGTTGCGCTTCCTGCAAATGCTGTTGCCTTTGAGGTGGGGTTTGCCGCTGCCCGAATGTCGTCTGGACGAGTAACAGCAATGATATGCTGATGATATGAATCATTGTTATTATCCCCGTCGGTTGTGTGTGTGAGTACGTGTTCATTTGCTTAGTCCTCCCATGTTATCATTTGTAGTGTAAAAGCATGCAGGAGAGCCTCATTTGTGGGCGATTCTGCTTCCAGTTCAGCAAGTGCATCCCAAACGCTGACTTCTAAAGCATCGAGTTCAGAATGAATTTCTTCTTCTACGTTGGTTAGCTCTTGCCACAATGCATTTGTTGCTGTCATTTGCTGCCAAATTACATAGCTGCTGGTAACGAGCATGAAAATAGCCGCGGCTGCCAGAGCCGGTTGCCAGAAGATATGGATATTATGCTTGTTTTGCTTTTGTTCGTATTGTTGCGCTTCCATTCGGATGCATTGTTTGATGCTGGATACGGTTTGGGCCGATGGTTCCGGGGCCGATGCGTCCCATGCTGCTCGCAGGGTGCTTTCATCAAGTGCCGTGTCGGTATGACGGGAAGATTGCGGGGCTGTGTTATTCTTTTTCATGTGCAATCCTTGTACGTTGATGAGAGTTGTTCACGTAGTTTCCCAAGCGCATAGGACATGCGTGCAAGAACCGTGTTAATGGACGTTTTTTGTATACGGGCAATTTCTTTAAATGGTAGATCACCGTCCATGCGAAGCAGGAAAACCTCTCGTTGCGCAGCGGGTAGTTGTGCGACAGCCCTGCGAATGGTTGTCCCGAGTTCATGATCGGATACGTTGTCGTGCGGTGTGGTTTGTGTTGTGGTTTCGGGACAGGCAAGCACGCCAGACTCCATGTCGGGGGATAAAACCAATTTTCGTTTGCGGCTGCGGTCGATGATGATTCGGTGGGCAATCTTAAAGAGCCAGCTTGAAAAACGGTCTTTGTGCCGATAGCGGGGTAGCGCTTGCATGGCCTTGATCCAGACTTCTTGAAATATTTCGTCAGCGTCATCACTTTGTCCTGCCATTTGTATAATAAAACTGTAGAGGGGCTTCCGGTAGGCATCGACAACCGCGCAGAGCGCGTTTGCGTCGCCTCGTAAAAACTGCTTGATGTGTTCTGCATCATCCATAGCTTTTCATCGTGTAAACTGCTTCTACCCATTACAACGTTGTTAACCTGCGAATTATTGCACAAATTATTCATTTGGCACAATTGGAATGCAAATTTCGCTGTTCCTTGCATGCGGAAGTTGACGCTTCTGTATCAAATGCGATATGTTTCCAGCTCTGATTTTTTATTATATACGTGAAAGGAACAAGAAATGGCAGCGAGCTTTGAAGAAGTACAGAATCTTTACCACAATTATGTTATGTCGACTTATGCACCTGAGCTTGTACTTACACACGGTAAGGGCACGAAGGTGTGGGATGCGAGCGGTAAGGTGTACCTGGATTTTACCTCCGGTATTGCCGTATTGAACGTAGGGCATGCGCATCCACAAGTTGTCGCTGCGGTGCAGGATCAGGCGACCAAGATGTTTCACGTCTCTAATCTATACTATCATGAATTACAAGGTCGTTTAGCAGAACGAATAAGCACGATACGTGGTGGCGGGAAGTGCTTTTTCGCTAATTCCGGGGCGGAAGCTAATGAGGGGCAGATTAAGTTAGCGCGTTTGTGGGGACACGATCAGGGCAAATATGAGATCATCTGTATGAAAAACTCTTTCCATGGTCGGACGCTTGCGGCGGCTGCAGCCACGGGTCAGGACAAAGTAAAGAAAGGGTTTGAGCCGATGCCGGCGGGTTTTGTGCATGCCGATTTTAATGATCTGGATTCTGTGAAGGCATTCATTACCGATAAAACGGTTGCCATTATGCTTGAATCGGTGCAAGCCGAGGGTGGTGTTATCGTGGGAGATACAGCCTTTCTGCAAGGTGTTCGGTCGCTATGTGATGAGCATGGGCTTTTATTGCTCTGCGATGAAGTACAGTGCGGGATGGGGCGTACCGGAAGCTGGTTTGGTTTTGAGCACGCCGGGGTATCGCCAGATGTGTTTTCCATGGCGAAAGCCTTAGGTAGTGGTTTTCCGATTGGCGCGGTAGTTGCGAGCCCGAATGTTGCCGACGTTTTCCAGCCCGGACATCATGCCAGCACGTTTGGCGGTGGACCGCTTGCGTGTGCTGCTGCCTTGGCTTCTTTTGATGTGATTGAACAAGAGGGTTTGGTGGCGAAGGCAAAAGAAAAAGGGTCTCTGCTCAAAGAGGGGTTGGAAGACTTTGTCGAGCGTTTTGAACATGTCGTTGAAGCGCGCGGCGAGGGGCTCATGTTGGGGCTGGTGCTCGATCAGGATGCCAAGCCGCTGGCCAAATCTCTCGAAGAAATGGGGTTGCTTGCCATTCCTACGGCAGGGAATGTCATTCGGTTATTGCCGCCACTCAATGTCAAGGATGATGAATTGGAAGAAGCACTCGATATGCTGGATGATTGTCTGGAAGAAATGCATGAGGGAGGCGACAGTGAAGTTGCATGATTTGCATGGCAAAAAGGTTGGTGTTTGTGTCTCTGGCGGTCTGGATAGTCGAACCGTAACCAAAAAACTCCTTGAAGAGGGGGTTGATGTCGTTTGTTTTACGGCGGATTTGGCGCAGCCTGATGAGAGCGATATTCGGGATGTCGTTACCAAGATGAATCCGTGTGGGGCTCCCACGCATATTGTTGATCTCAAGAACGAGATGGCAGAAGCGTGTTTTCAGGTGATTCAAGCACAAGCCATGTATGATGGGGGGTATTGGAATTCGACGGGTATTGCCCGGGCTGTAACCGTCAAGGGCGTGGTGGAAGCGATGCAAAAGGAGGGTTGCACGGTTTTGGCGCATGGGGCTACAGGCCGCGGTAACGACCAGATGCGTTTCGAGCGCTATACAAATGTTTTAGCACCGGACATGGGCGTATATGCCCCTTGGCGGGATCCCACTTTACTGGAAGCCTTTCCTGGTCGTCTAGAGATGGTCGCATATCTGCGTGCGGCGGGCATCGAGGCCTTCCCTGGAGGACAAAAGCGTTATTCCACGGATGCAAATCTTGCCGGACTCTCACATGAGGCTGAAGATTTGGAGAGTTTGGAAACACCATGCACGATTGTAAATCCTACGATGGGTGTATGGCCGATGGATGCTCCTGATCAGGAGGAAATCTTCACGGTGCGTTTTGAAGAGGGACGCGCAATTTTTATTGATGGTGTAGAGATGGCCCCCTTGGCATTGATGCAGGCTGCAAATACCATTGGTGGTCGTAATGGTGTGGGATTCAAGAATGCGCTGGAAAATCGGATCATCGGGACGAAGAGTCGTGGTGTATATGAAGCACCAGGCATGGAGTTGCTTGGGCGTTGTCTGGAATGTGTCTATGAGGCAACCATGGACCGTAAGGCGCGGGACCTATTCCGGACGCTATCGACTTTAGTTGCGGATCAGATTTATGACGGTCGTTTTTATGATCCGGCAACCCGCGCTGCGTTGGCAGGAATCGGAGAGTTTGCCAAAAGTGCCACTGGAACAGTCTCTGTTGGTTTATATAAAGGCAATGTATTATTCCGCAGTTTAACAGACTGCCCGGCTTCGCTTTACAATGAAGAAGACTCTTCCATGGAAGCCAGTGAAGGACTGAACCCTGTGAGTTCACAAGGGTTTGCAGAAATCCAATCTGTCGAGGCACGCTCATTGGCAAGAGCAGGCCAGATTTTATAGTCTGTTTTGTACATCATGTGTTTCGCGGTTGTCACTGAAAAATAGGCTATGCGGAATGTTTTTCTCGATCACAGGCAGAAATTCCCTGAATATCTGCGCGGATCTTGACGATTCGCTTACGTTGCGAAAGCTGTCGGACGACACCACAATCAGATTCTGTCTTTCTGCAGCCTGCATGATGCCGAAACCAGCATGACTTTTTACCGTTATCTTAATGATCCACGATCCGATCGATTTCGTCGAATGCAATCCCAAAGACATCGACAACATCTTTCTTCCCTTTAAGTTCACAGAGGACAGTTCTATTCTTCCAAATCTTGTCGGAGAACAATTGATATGCCGCAGGGCCGAGCACAACGTCCGTTTTGAGTTCTTTCGATACAGCTTCAAGCCGGAATGCAACATTCACACAATCACCCACGGCAGTAAAATCCCTGTTCCCGACAACCCCGATGTTACCCATGGCGGCCGTGCCAATGTTAATCCCGGCGCCGAATTTGAATAAAAATGGCAGATCTGGGTGATTCTGATTTACTTCCTTGCAGATTCGATCCATTTGCGCCAATGCCATTAACGCATTCATCAGGCTGCTTTTTGGGTCTACAACGTTCACATGCCAAATTGCCATGATGGCATCACCAATAAATTTGTCGATGGTTCCCCCGTTTTTCTCAACCGTTTCTGCCGATTTTCGGAACCAGACCCCCATAATATTTGCCAGAGAGGCCGCATCGAGTTTTTCGGAAAGGGCCGTGTATCTGCGTACATCTGCAACCAAAATGATAATTTTACGCATCATGGTTCCGGTGGTAAGGAGTGTTCGCTCCTCTGGCTCATCCGCCATGTCGGACTCGGCGGGAGTTGCAACAGGATCGCAGAAAAAACGGAGCGGATAACCGCCGACCATGATTTCCGCTCCGCCGCCCAACTCGCACGGCACAATAACACGCTTGCCATTGCAGTACGTTCCGTTCGCACTGCCGACATCAATCAAGTAATAGCGTCCGTCACCAAGATGACGGATGGTCGCGTGATGACGGGACACTTTGACATCTGGTATTACGAGATGATTAGGCGCAATGCGTCCGATCGTTAGCAGGTCTCCACATGTTATCCTGCTCGTCTTACCATCAAGCATCATCTCGATATAAGCACTCATTCGGTAACACCTTGCATGCCAGCGATACTATGTACGGTACAACCAAATAGGAGATATTGTCAAATCTTGTGGATGAGAAGCGTGTGAATATGCACGATGACCCATGCGAGCATATATAGGCAGAATGCCGTGCTGGCATCAAGCTCCGTGGCGATGCGGGTTTGTTTTTATCCTTACATAACACGAATCGCATGGCATAGTATTAGGCATTTGATCTATGCGATACATGATGTGGGGGAAGCTTGGGCGACGATATGAAAAGACCGAATGTCGTGTTTGTTTTAACGGATGACCAAGGATATGGCGAGATCGGGGCGCACGGAAACCCGGACATAAAGACGCCGCATCTGGATCGGCTGCATCGCGACTGTATCCGGTTCAGTAACTTTCATGTGGGTACTACCTGTGCCCCCACGCGAGCCGGCCTGCTGACGGGGCACAACTGCAATAGTACCGGTGTCTGGCATACGATCGGGGGGCGCTCGCTTTTGCGCGATGACGAATGGACCTTGGCAGATGCTTTTCGTGAGAATGGATATCGCACGGGCCACTTTGGTAAATGGCACCTTGGTGATGCGCCGCCCTTCCTGCCGCATGAGCGCGGGTTCGAATACTCTGTTTCGCATGGTGGTGGCGGAATCGGCAACACGCCAGATCACTGGGGCAATGACTACTTTGATGATACGTATTCTGTAAATGGCGAGAAAAAGAAATTTGAGGGATTCTGCTGTGATGTGTTTTTCCAGGAAGGCATGAAATTCATCGAAAGACACAAGGATGAAAATTTCTTCTGCTACATCGCCTCCAACACCCCGCATAGTCCCTGGAATATTGAAGATCAGTATAGCCGCCAGTACGAGGATGTCGCACCCACCGAGCAACGGGCGCGTTTTTATGGAACCGTAACCAATCTGGATGAAAATGTGGGGTGCTTGCGGGCAAAACTGGAAGCGTTGGGGATTGCCGAAAATACGTTTTTGATCTTTATGACGGATAACGGTTCCGGCGGTGGGGTCACGTGCGACGAAATGGGCCATGTCGAAGAGGGACCGTGTAACTATAATGCCGGGATGCGCGGCATCAAGGGCAGTCCTTATGAAGGTGGCCACCGTGTGCCTTTTTTTCTCTATGGGCCATCGGTTGGTGCTGGGGAGGGGCGAGATATCAACACGCTGGCCTCTTATATCGATTTCATGCCGACGGTACTGGATCTATGCGGGATCGAGGTCCCGCCAGCGCGTACTTTTCATGGTAGAAGCCTTACGCCCCTGATTCGGGATGCTTCGGATGGTGATTGGGATGAACGTATTCTCGTGACCGATGTGCAGCGCGTGGCGCGCCCCGTGAAATGGCGCAAAAGTTGCGTGATGCAGAATTGCTGGCGACTCGTCAATGGCAAAGAGTTGTTTGATATGTCCTCCGACCCGCGACAGATGCGGAATGTTGCTGCAGCATACCCGGATGTTGTAGATACGCTGCGACAGGGATATGAGGATTGGTGGAACTTGGTTTCGGAGCAATTTGATCGGGATATCCCTTTTCATATTGGCGCGGATGAGGACGAGGTTGTATTGACTACGCACGATATCCGCAATGAAGATACCGCAGTAGTGTGGCATCAGGGCGAGGTTCGCACGGGAGCCAAGGTTGCGGGGTACTGGGAATTAGATGTGCGTACTGCCGGACGGTATGCGTTCGAATTACGGCGTTGGCCGCGCGAGGCCGATCGTCCGCTGTCTGATCCGATAATCGGAGATGACGTACCGATACGTTGGGACTGCATTAGTGATTCGTATCGCTACTTCTATACGGATGGTGTCGCCATCGATATCCAGTGGGCCCGGCTACAGATTGGTGATCAGGTGCTTTGCTCGGAGGTTCCCGAGGGGGCCAAGGGGGTCACTTTCGAGCTGGATTTACCTGCTGGCCCCGCTCATCTGTATCCCATGTTTTACACAACTAAACCCAAAGCGTTAGCCCCATACTATATCTATGTCCGGCGGATTGTCTGTTGAAAAGCGATGTTTAATGCCGAAGACGGAATGTGTGCAGCGAAAAGCAGTGATAGGGTGGGATGTGGGCGAAGCAGAAAAGGATACCTTTTTTGAAGCTATTGGATTGTGATACTTCGCGATCCATGCTGCAGGCCTAATTACTACATTTCGAAGTTTGCCCATGGATTTGACTCGTAGAAACCAGGGCCAGCATTATTGATGATGGTGCCGTAGTGGGTTGTCTCGTTCAAGTTATAATTACCCCACGTGTTGCCTCTGGCACTGTTGCGGATAACAAGGCTACCGGTTGCATTTTCTTCGGTCTTGATCCCGTTGACAGAGTTGTTGACGGCGTGATTGTCTTCAATTCTGCAGCCACTGCCAACGAGAATGCCAGCCAGCCAATTTTGATTGGCATAATTACGTTCGACTCGGCTGTTATCGCCAGTAACGATACCATTTTTATAATTACCGATAATCATGTTGTCTTGGATAACTGCGGCACCAATACTGTAAACACCGTTAGATGTATTATAGTACGCCGATGAGTTTTGAAGCTTGCTGCCCCAGACGATGTCATAGCCGTTGCCACGATTCCAGCGTGTGCTGCAGTCTCGTATCAACGAAAACGCCGCTCTTATGCCTGTGCCTTCGTTCTCCACCGCACCGCAGCGAAGTACCTGCCAGTTTTCCTGCAGCCACATGCCGGTGTTGGTGATGGAGTGCCCGTTTTTATAGACATAGACATCTTCTATAACGGAATCATATGCGCCAGCTGCGTGTATTCCGTCGAGATGCCATTGTCGTACGATTCCGTTGCGGATTACTGCATTGTGCCGCTTGTCGCCACTGAAATAAATGCCATGCAGCGAGTTGCTCACGCCGATTAGGGCGAACCCGTTTAGATCTAGTTGTACATGATCTGATGCAATGGTGATCCCGTTGTTGCCGGCAACGCCGGTCAGGTTGCCAGTCAGGTAATATGCCCCTGGTTCTGAAATTGTATATGGGAGGCTTGAGATAAATATGCGGGGTTCTATCTGGTTGAGTGTCTTCATGCGGCTGGCTGGGTCACCCGGTGGGCCAGGAGGGAGAAGATCTGTTGTGTCAGCCATAACCAAGGCGGGCAGGATCAACACAAAGCTCGAAATTATCAGCGTCCGTATATAGAAGTTCATTTAGGCCTCCTAGGTTTTGGTCTTCATTATTTGCGTTTTGGAGGTTGAGAGCAAGCCAGAAACACTGCGGTTCCCCCAGGCCGTGGTGCCTGACTAAAATGCTTCTGGATTTTGTTGTATTGAGATGTCATTATGCGTGTGTCAATACTATGCAACATAAAACAGGTGAATGTATGGATCGAATACAACTTGGTAAAATAGGATTCTGGTTATCCCTCTCTCCGTGGATACTTATTTTATGTGCACTGTTGGGTTTGCCAGGATTTGGCTGAGGCTCTCCGCTTGGGTTCCTGGTGGGAATCCTCATTATGGTTGGTTTGCCGATGGCATGTATTCTGTGCATTACGGCATTGTTCAGGGATACATCCAAGAAATTTGCAATTGCAGGGTTGATTGTCTGTGCTCTATCTGGACTCCTGTTCGTGCTCCCATCCCTTCTTTGTTAGGGAATAGTGTCAGAATTGACCATGTTACTGGAGAATGCTGAGCTTGTCAGCGAGTTGGTCCTTATGTAAGGCCCTCTTTCATTCGTAGGCGAGCCCAGATGTTGTGACACGGTTTTGTCGCATTTCCTTAGAATGCCACCCTTTTGATGTTATCGCAAAGACGAGAATTCAAAGCGTGGGTTTTTTGCTGAAAAATTCTCAGCAGTGAGAATTGGCTGATTTGGAGAGGGCTCTCTGGTTGATGTTATAAAAGTTGGCACGGTTGGTGCTACAGTAAATTTAGCAGGAAATATAATTACAAAGCCGGGGTAGATCCCGTAGAGAGGATAGATTGAGATGACGGCATTTGAAGTGTTGGAAATGAATCGGGTGGCATATAAGAGGGAATGCCGACGGCGTGAATTATTGGATTATTGTTTCCGTTATATCAAAGTCGGTTTTTTGATTTTTGCGGTATCCTGGGGTTATGCGAATCGCGCGGAGTTGATGCGTCGATTGCAGCTAGTGCCCACAGTGCGCGCCGCGTATCAATCTGTGCATGTTCAGCGATAATACTTTTCTTTACCGCTGCATGATTCCGTTCTGTCGAAAATTGGCAGAACGGTTTCTGTTTTTTCTGGTCTTTTCTGAATGTGTGATTTTGTGTAGGTTCGCATCATGCGGAGTTACACGCCAATACGATTAAATCTTGCTTGCTTTTGTTGGGCATTGCGTTGGACAAGCGTTTGCATGGCTTCGCCTGATTTCTGGTACTATGGCTTTGGCGAAGTGCGGGGCAGTACCTTCGCGCATGGAGGTCGAACGCATTATGCCTTTTCGGAATTGGTTCGCACGGATCTGAATCTGCAACTGTCCGGTCGTGTGTTATTTTCTGCCACCGTGGAGGGTGGATTTACGCAGGAGCGCATGCGCGATGTATCGCATCCAGCGCACATGCGAACAAGCTCGGGCCGGTTTCTGGAGTTGGAACGCTTATTTATGGATGCGTATTTGCCTTGGGTGGATCTACGCATCGGTAAACAAGCCGTGCATTGGGGATCGGCCTTTCTGGTGAATCCCACGGATCCATTTCCTGAGCTGCTCGGAACAGAGCCATGGCGGGCACGCAGTGGTATTCATGCCGCACGAGGGACGGTACGCTTTGGCGATGGACACCAGAATCAAGTGTTAGCCGGCATGGATGATGATTTTCAATATTTGCTGGCGGCGAATCGGACGACGTTTCGAATGGGGCCTGCCGATCTTTCGCTTTCAGGGGGCTGGCGCGAGGAGACCGAATCCGGTTTCGTTGGGCTCGATCTGCGGGGCAATTATGAAATTGGCTACTGGATAGAGGGGGGAATCCATTTGGAGGGTAGCACGGCGCGCGAGGAGATTGCGATCGGCGGGGATACCTCTTTTGCCGTTTTCGAAAATCTTGTGATTACGGCGCAGTATTATCGGAATAATACGGTGAGCGTATTTGACCGCGACAGCGATGATGACTGCGAACTTCCTGATGGTGGTACTACAAATGGAAATACTTTGCGCGCGACACCTGTCGGGCGTGATTTTGGTATATTATCAATCGCAGTCTCAGTTACACCGGATTTTTTACTTTCGACTATGCTCGTCCAGAGTTTGCAGAATAGTAACCGGCTTGTGGTACCAGTAGCAAATTTTACCCCCGGGGATCGCTGGGAGCTATCGGCAGCAGCACAATTGCGGTCGGGCAGCGGAGTTGGCGATGCGATACCCGGTAACTCGTATATTGCTTGGGCGAGGGTGAGCTTTTAGGGGGCGATCTAATTTCTAAGGGATGATAGAAATGGTGACGGTACGGTTACGCGCGCGATTTTCCATTGTGTCATTAGGGTAAGGCGGAGAGGATTGCCCTGCTGAAGCAGTATGTATACGTCCTGCCGGTAGATTACCTATTTCTGTAAGCAAGTCCTTTACCGCTTCTGCCCGCGCCATTCCCAGCGAAAAGTTGTCGATAAACCGTTCGTTGTCGGGATGTACGGGGATTGTATCTGTATGCCCTTCCACAATAATCGAGAAATCATCGATTTGATTTCTCATCTGTTCTGCCAGTTTTTGGAGATCCTCACGTGCTTCGGGGCGTAAACGCGTGCCGGATGGGAATAAACCGTAATCAAAGGTTATTTGCATAGCGCTATTGTCTTTTGTGATTGCGGCACGGCTCAAATTGATCGTGGGCCAATTTTGTACGGTATTGGTATGTGTTCTTTCAGCATGGCTATGAATCTGTTCAGGTTGAAGGACCAGCGTATCATCTAATTCCGGTTTCGCCGTTGCGAATGATTCCAGTTCGTCTGGTGGCATTTGCACATCTTCTTGTGGTTGGCGGTTAGCGGTGTTCTGGATGAGAATCGATAGAATGCCCCATCCGGCAAAAGTAAGCAGAAATATGATGATGCCCGCTATCAGGCTGCGGTTAAGCGTGGTAAAGGTAAGTGGACTAGGCGTGTCAATAGACGGAAGGGGGGGGGCGTTTGTTGTGAGGGGAGAGGGTGAAGGCTTTTTGTTGCGAGATGGCGAATGTGTCGGGGGCGTTGTTTCTATTCGCTGGGGCTCCTCGGGAGCGGTTTGATGGGCAGCCTGTGAAATAATGCTATTATCTTGTGCTAATGCTGCGGACACCTCTTTGAGGATACGATTCTTGTCCTCGAGTTTCGATTTTATGACCGCGAGTTCGCGTTCCCAGGATTGTTCGGTGGTAAGGGCTGCTGCTCGTAGATCGTCGATTTGCTCGAACTGTCTTTGATTCTCTAGTTGGAGTTTTTCGTAATGCTCCTGCATTTGGGCAAGTTGGCCGCGCAAATTGTCGAGTTCGGTCTCGTTTTGCGCCGAGATGTTTTGCTGGGCTAACAGGTTTTTTTCTGCATCATCCCGTTCCATTTCTGTCGTTGTCAGGCGATCCTGCAAATGTTGGTGTTGATCTTGTAGTAATGTGTGTTCCTGCCGCAATGCTTGCAGGGTTGCCCGTGTTTGGGTGAGTTGCTCGCGTGCCTCGGCAGCATGCTGCGAGATGGTTTCCAGCCGAAGAGAGGAAGGCATATCCATTTCTTCGTCAGGTTCAGAAACGGCAGTTTCTGTTTCTTGATCGTCCCTGGTTGCAGGTGCCGCATGGGGTTCCAGTGGCTCCTGTGTGGATAGATCTTCGTCTGCTTGAGAGTGGGGCATTTCTTCGTCTGCGAAGCTGTTGCGTTGGCTGGTGGAGTGTTCTTTTTTCGTATAGCGATTTCTGATTATACTCTCTTCCGGCAGGTTTCCAACCTGTGCTTGTTCTTCGAGCATTGCCAGATGAAAAGGGCCTGCTTCGGTCCCGTCTTTTAGGACCAGAAGCCAATCAAATTGCAATTCGGGTATTTCGGTAACAGGGGTCCATACTTGCTGATCTGTGGATATAAGCTGATCCGGGCCTATTCGTCCTTCCGCACACCATTCACGAATCGTGTTTAGGTCTGCGGGTCCGTATTCCTCCCCGTCAGGTGTTCGCAAGAACAACAATGTGTAAGCATCAGTCGATCTATTGTCGGATATGTTTTCCATGGCGTGATTGAACCAGTTCCCGGTTGCAATATCAATCGACTTTTGCCTGGAAGTGTGAAAATGCCGAATTGGCGATGCGGTGTTCTTCGTTCCATAGGGAATGTATCGCAACGGAAAAGGTTGGGCTGTTCGGTATAAAAAATTTCAATGGATTTGCGAATATAATTGACAGTTTGTCATGTATAGGTTTGACTTGCTTCCTTCTCGTTGAGCTAACGAGACATCATCTAGCAATTTTATTGGTCAACGTGGCCGTTCTTCCGTAGCGATCTCTTTTTGTACGGATCAGTTTTCATGGAAATTCTCATCATACATGGTGTGGCATGATACAGATTGCCATCACGGGCGGTATAGCTTGTGGCAAAAGTCTGGTTGG
>SKVN01000143.1 GCA_007129405.1 Kiritimatiellia bacterium | reverse complement strand
GTGCGTGCGCGGGGTTATTATCGCGGCGGGCGTTATATGAATTCCGGCATGCACCACGATATGGTAAAACAGTACTTCCTGCAGCCGTTGACGGTTCACGGGCGACCGCCGATGGATCTCATGCCAGATTCCGCTGAATTACGCGGTGAGCTAGCGCATTTGGGCGGCGGTTCCATGGCGGGTGTCACAGTGGTCTGGGGCGAGAACGATTATGGAACAACCGATATCGGCGCATGGCCCAACAGTCAATATTTGGGCTTGCATGATATTGGGCCGCTGAACTATTGGGTCGATGGTTTGACCTCCGGCGGAGGTTACTACTACCGCTTCCATGCCTCTAACGATACCGGCGAAGCATGGTCGCAGCCTTCTGTCTATTTTGAGACACCACTCGAAGACGTGTATCCCTATTTCAAGGTTTACGGGATACCGGATGCGGTGATGGCCGGTACACCGCAGACGGTGACAGTGGAGGCTTGGTACGGCGATGAGCTGATGGTGAATTATACCGGTACGGTGTATTTCTCATCGTGGGATGCTGCGACCGAGGTTCCGATTGATTACGCGTTTTTGCCATCCGACAATGGTGTTCGCATATTTACCAATGCGGTTACATTCCACACCCTTGGGCAGTTCAATGATATTCAAGTGCGTGATTCGATGGATTCGGGTATGTATGGCATGCAGAAGGGTATATTTGCCTATGCCGGATATGCTGATACCGCCGAGAAACTCATGGTATGGAATTATCCGTGGCGTAGCTATACAGGCGAGTGGCACACTGTTTCGATTGCCGCCATTGATCATGCATGGAATCTGGCAACAAACTATACTGGTACGGTTCATTTTTCTACCGATGATCCTGCTGCTTCATTGCCGCCCGGCGGAACGGCAAGCTACTCGTTTTCGGCACTAGACGGCGGCTGGCGTACTTTTACTAACGATTTCCAGTTCAATACGGTCGGTATTCATTGGCTACGCGCGGAGGATGATTCGAATCCCGATATTTATAACATTCAGCATGACCTGATCGCGATGGGCCACGGCGTGAGTACGCAGGTGACCCATCTGGTGATCAACTCGATCCGGCGGACCCAACCGGGCATTGGTAACCATTTCCAGGTTATGGCGCACAATATTTACGAACAGCAGGTGGAAAGCTTTACTGGATTGGTCGAGTTCTCTTGCAGTGATCCCGATGCGGAATATCCGGATAGCTATCTGTTTGAGCCCCACGACCGCGGATGGGCGTCTTTTGATGAAGCTCTGATCTTTCATACTCTCGGCATCCATACCTTTACCGCTACTTGGGCGGAAGACACTTTGATCAGCGGCAGTTTGGAGGTTGAGGTCTATGATGATCAACCGCAGCCATGGTTTGCGGTCGAACCGGTTCGTAATGCTCTGTGGGGAGAGAATTGGCCAGCCAGCGAGATCGTAGCGATTCGGGTTGGTCCTGAAGGAAGTCCTTTATACGAGGAAACTACCGATACGGATGAATGGGGCAATTGGAACCTGTGGAACATCGATTTTGATTTTGAGGAGGGGCAAACTGTTGCAGTAAGCAGTGCCGGTATTCTTAAAGAACATATAATCACAGCGCTGCAGGTCATCGATGTTGATGTTGAGAATGATAGGATCAGCGGGACGGCTGAACCATATTCCATGGTTCAGGTTTTTGTGTGGGATGATGATCACGTTGAAAGGTGGGTTGAGGCTGACATCGATGGTGTTTGGGAAGCGGACTTCTCGGTGCAAGTTGGGCCGGAGCAGTGGAATCGTGCCTATAATTTAGTGCTTGGCAGTGAGGGTTCGGCGGAGCAGCAGGATGATGATGGGGATCGAACCTTTATAGAATGGCGGTTGCCTCGTCCTTATTTTCACGTAAATCCGCGTTCCGATGCGATCCTCGGCCGAGATTGGCCAGCAAACCACGAAATACAAATTGAAGTTGGGATCGATTTGGAGAATCCCGATTACACGACTTCTATCTGGAGTGATCAGGATGGTTACTGGAAGTGGTGGGTGGATGACGTTCCGATTAATATCACAACCGGCATACAGGTGCGTGTAATGCACGGGGATATTGTAAAAGAGCATACGGTTCGGGAACTGGGGTGGTTTCCTGTAGTCGACGCTGCTGCCAAGACCGTTAGCGGAACAGCCGCGCCAGGTGAACGTGTCGTGGTCAGCGCTTGGGGTTCGTACCATGAAGTGACGGTGGGCCCAGATGGATTCTGGACGGTCGATCTGAGCGGGGCGGAAGGTTCGTCCGGCGACATTTTAATTGAAGATGAGGATGGCGATGCCACCATGATTCCCTGGCATTATGATCAGGTGGCTGAGGATCTTTTTGTTGGTTGGTTTGAGACATCGGTGCCTGATGAAGATGTTCTCGGGATATTTTTCTTCAAGCTTGTAGGGAACGGCATCCATGCCGCGCAGATTAAAACGCCACTGGGTATCTGGTATGATCTAGACATGGTCGATTGGTGGGGTAATGACTGGGCGATCGAGTTTGAAAGAGAATCCGTTGCGCTTCTAGATGAGGATTTCCCGTCCGGGACTTATGAGGTCGTGACGATGGGTACGGAGGGGGTCGCAACCAATTCGTTTGATACATCTGGTGTTAGCGACTGGCCGCCGGAAGCACCACGGTTACTGACGCCGGCTCATGGCGCTGAAAATGTATCCATTCCAGATGCATGGGTCACGTGGGAAGAACCGGAGAATACGAATTTCGATGTTTTTAATCTGATTATCAAAAGTGATGATGGATCTGTTTTTACGGAGGTTTATTGGGGGGACACTTCAACTACGACATTTCTGATGACCAACTTGGTTGCCGATAGCCAGTTTGTAATTGATCTTTCGTTTGCAAATATCATGGAGGGAGAAACCCCAGTATATGATATTTCTTATACGGCAGTGCGTGAAAGAATCGTTTATAGTGCGTTTACAACGGCCTCTGATGCAGGCTCGCCTTCCATCACCTCTTCATCCAGCACCGGCGGCAGCATAGCGCCATCGGGCACGGTATCCGTTATATACGGCGCAAACCAGACGTTCACGATCACGCCGGATCCCAGTTATCACATTGCTGATGTGGTTGTGAACGGAACGTCTGTTGGTGTAACGAACGAGTATACCTTTGTTGCGGTTACCAACAGTGCACAGACAATTCATGCCACTTTTGCTATTAACGAGTATACCGTCACCTACCTTGCCGAACCTGGCGGTACGATAAGCGGCGTTGCCACGCAAGTCGTTGCGCACGGGGCTGATGCTGATACGGTTGAGGCGGTGGCGGATACGGGGTATCACTTTGTGCAATGGGATGACGGTGTGTCCACCTCACTAAGGACCGATGCGGCGGTAACCAACGATATTACCGTGACCGCACAGTTCATGCCAAATGCGTATGATTTGGTTGTTGCGTCCGTCCACGGCATGCCTGTTCCTGCATTGGGTGTGCACACCAACAACCATGGCGCGATAATTACGAATATGGTGGATGCGGTGGTTGAGGCTGGAACAACCCAGTACGTTAATATTGGCTGGGTGATGACGGGCAATGAACCGTTCAGTGGCACAAGCAATAGCTTCTCGATGGTCGTTACCAACAACGCCGTCTTGACTTGGCAATGGACCACGAATTACTGGCTGGAGATCGGTATGCATACCGATGGCACGGTTGATCATGAAAGTGACTGGTATCCGGCCGGTAGTACGAACGTTCTCAGCGCTACAGCCAATACCAACTACATGTTCACCGGTTGGACAGGCGATATTGAATCTAGCGATAATCCTCTCACCGTCGTAATGGATACGCCCCTTTCAATCCAGCCGAACTTCGTGTATGCGGAATACGAGATCATGGCCTCGGCTGGGCCGGGCGGCAGTATCGCCCCCTCCGGCTCCGTCTGGGTCGCCTATGGCTCGAACATGACATTCACCATTACCGCCGATACCGGTTACAGTATCAGCGAGGTATACGTCGACGGAGTGGATCCCGTTGGGCCGACCAACAGCTATACGTTCGTGAACGTGACGAACACAGGCCACACTATTGATGCGTTTTTCTCCGTGAACCAGTACACGCTGACCTTTGACAGCACGGGAGGCAGTGAAGTGGGCGCGATCACGCAGGATTTCGGGACAGAGATTACGCCACCGGACGATCCGGTGCGCGAGGGCTACAGCTTTGCCGGTTGGGATCCGGAACTACCAGAGACGATGCCCGCGACGAATCAGACACATATGGCACAGTGGACGATCGAGCAGTTTACGCTGACCTTCGATAGCGCGGGTGGCAGCGTAGTGGATTCGATCACGCAGGATTTCGGGGCAGAGATTACGCCACCGGATGACCCCGTACGTGTTGGCTATAGTTTTGCTGGATGGGATCCGCCTCTGCCCTCAATGATGCCCGCCTTCAACCAAACGCACACGGCGCAGTGGTTGGAGGATCCGGATGAGGGTGCAATCTCGGTAATATTAGCCCCTGATGCAGCCAACGCATTAGGCGGGCAATGGCGGCTGACAACCGGACCAGACACGACATGGAAAGAGAGTGGTCAAAGCGTGACGGTTCTCATGGATGAAGGCCCCTATACGGTTACCTTTGCGGAGATTACGGGATGGCAACGTCCAGATGATTTGATCGCAGTCGCGGTCGTGACGGGAGAGACCACAGCATTGAGCGGTCGTTACCACATGGACAATATGGTGTTCATCCCCGGTAACCTGTTCCAGATGGGTGTTTCTGGCGGAGAAGGTGGACATCCTGTCATGCTCAGTGATTTCTATATGGATACCACGCCTGTTACGGTGGGCCAATTCATGGCGTTTGCGCAGGCCACAGGCTTTGCGATGCCACAGCCTCCGACATGGGGCGGCAATACGGAGCTACAATGGGCCGATATCGACCTGGCTACGCCGATGGTGAATGTGACTTGGAATCAAGCCAAGGCCTATGCAGCCTGGGTAGGGAAACGGTTGCCAACGGAAGCGGAATACGAGTTTGCCATGCGTAGCGGGAATTTGGATCAGTTATACCCTTGGGGAGACGCGATTTCCTCTGAAGATGCGAATTACAATAATCATGTCGGGCATCCCACCGTGGTAGGTTCGTATCCTGCGAATGCCTACGGGTTGTACGATATTGCCGGCAATGTCTGGGAATGGTGTTCGGACTGGTATGCGTATATTTCTGATGGAGGGGATCTGGTTACTGATCCGCAAGGGGCACCTGAGGGTGTATACAAAATGATCCGCGGCGGTTCCTTTGTCAGTCGACCTATCAGGCTTCAGGTTCCCTGGCGCCATTATTACACGCCTGACACCAGGGCGGCGGATCTCGGATTTCGCTGTGCACGGGATGCCGATATGTTTGTCGAGGAATCGGAGCCTGTGCCTGACTGGTGGGTGCAGTGGCACTTCGGCGATGGCTCTGGCAAGGAACTCGCTGGTGATTTTGATCCGGATATGGATTCCGACGGTGACGGCATGAGCGACTGGGAAGAGTACCTGGCAGGCACGGACCCGCACGATCCTGCCAGCGTGCTGGCTATCGAGAGCGTCAAGTTGACAGATGAGGGCATTGTGGTTCAGTGGCAGAGCGTGGCCGGGAAATACTACTCCCTGCAGCGCAGCAGCGATTTGACGGGCGGGTTTAAAAACATTGCCACCGGCATTGGCGGAACTCCACCGATGAACAGCTATCTTGATGGAGCCGATGGCGCTGGACCGTGGTTTTATCGCGTGGTTCTGGAATAATAGATTTTCCCGCACGGACGTCAGAGGATTGGCATGATTGACAAATTTCTTATAATCAAATAATTTTATCACATGGAAAATGACAATAACCTTACGATGCGGGATAATGTCGTTCGTAAGAACAAGAGTTGTGCTTCGAAAGATGCGCAGCATGTAATGAAGCAGACGATGCAGATTCCGCTGGATGATGTTATAGAGGATATTCCTGTTGATACCGTTGCGCATCTTGATGTTGTGCTTCCTGGTAAAACGCACATAAGGCTCCAGCTTGGCGATACCCCGATTGAGATAGGCCGTGAGGATTCCTGTGACGTGTGCCTGCCCTTGCATAATGTGTCGCGCGTGCATGCACGAATCATCTGGGATCATGAGGAGCATCTTATTGAGGATATGGATAGTACCAATGGTACGTTTTTGAATAATGTGCGGATTGCTTGTTGTACGCTAAGAAACAACGATCATGTAAGGATCGGCGACGCGCGGTTGACTTATGTCAAGGAAAAGATTCAACGAAAGGCCTGATGTTGTGAAGGCTCAAAGTATGCTCGTCACATTCTGGGGGACGCGGGGGTCGATATCAACACCGGGTCCGCAAACGGAAAAATACGGTGGGAATACCCCCTGCGTGTCGGTTCGTCAGGGATCAACGATTATCATTTTAGATGCTGGTACCGGAATACGCGAACTTGGGCTGCGTTTGATGCGGGAGTATGAGAAAACGGGGTCTCCGCTAGAAGTGTATTTGTTCTTGAGTCATACCCACTGGGATCACATTCAAGGGTTGCCTTTTTTTGCACCGGCCTATCTTCCAGATACCAAACTACATATCTACGGAAGTCCCAAGAAAGGACGTTTTTTGGCTGCCATTCTTGAAAAGCAAATGGATACGCAGTATTTTCCCGTTTCTATGCAAGAATGGAAATCGCAGGTAACAATCGAGGAGATCGGGAATGATGGTGTTGATGTGAATGGTATGAGAGTTGTTGCAGAAGAGCAGCATTATCACCCAGGGGGCTCGATTCGATTTCGTGTATCATCGGGCGATGCCAACATCATATATTCCACGGATGTAGAGCTTGATGCCTTTGTTGCTGGTCAATCTGCAGACACGCATGAAGCACAGCAAGTGCATACCGCAGCATACAAGGCTTTCATAAAAGATGCCGAATTGCTTATTGGTGACGGACAGTATACAGCGGACGAATACAAGCGTTATGTGGGCTGGGGGCATAGTTCGATGCCGGTTCTTGCTGATGCTGCGGCATCCTGTGGGGTGAAACGTTTGGCGGTGTTTCATCATGACCCGATGCATTCAGACCACTTTCTTGATCGAATGGCACACCATTTTGCTTCTGAATATACCGAAGAGGAAAGCCCGATGTCGATGTTCTGGGCGCGAGAGGGCATGACTCTTTCGATTGGTTAGTTCAAACGTCGTGCAGTGATTATAAAAATGTGGTTGCAAGAGTGATTATTTTTAATCCTTGGATGTCCTGACATGTTCCCCTTGCCATTCGGGTGGTGGCGGGTTGTTACGATAGAACAGGATGCGTTCCTTGAGTGATCGTGCCGGACGCTCGTTGGGATCCATAGCAATGATTTGATCCAGAAGTTGGTGTGCCTCTTCCCACTTCCGCTCCCAATGCAGCCGTAATGCTTGTTCGTACTGTGAGACTACTGTCCGTTTGGCTTCGGTTACTTCTCCCGCCATGCCCAGCAATTCATAAATTTCCACTGGTTGGGTTTTCCCTTTTACAACAATACGGTCGAGCAGACGCACTTCGATAGCTTGCCCAGCCAATTCGCGGGTTATGCTACCAATGATGATGTTTGTGCCATAGTCTTTGTTGGCTGGTTCGAGTCGGGCGGCCAGATTCACGGCATCCCCCATGACCGTGTACTGGAATCGCTTATCAGACCCCATATTGCCTGCGGTAATGCTTCCTGAGTTTATGCCTATTCGCACATGGATTTCGTGTCCAAATTCTTCTTGCAAAGCTGGTCGCAGCGTGGCGAGTTCGGCTTGTTGTGCAAGTGCTGCTCGGCAAGCTTGAACGGCATGATCTTCCAGTGGGAATGGTACGCCCCATTCCGCCATAATCGCATCGCCCTCATATTTGTCTACGTAACCACGCAGGTCCATTATGATTCGAGTCATGGGGCTGAGATAGCGGTTGAGCAACTCCGAAAGTCTTTCAGGTTCTAGGTTTTCCGAAATTGTGGTAAATCCTGCTACATCAGAGAACATCATGGTTGCTTCTGTTCGGTGTCCTGTTAGCGAAAAGCTTTCCGGGTTGTTCTCCAGATATGAGAGGACATCTTGTGAAACCATTGTGCCGAACATATTGCGGACACGCATTTTTTGGCGTTCTTCCTGCCAGAATTTTAACATCGTTAGAAACGGGTAGAGAATCAGAATTGTTAATATGACCCAAACCGGAATAAATACAAAGTTATGCCTTTCCAACATGATCATGCTTATGCTGATGGATAGCAATATGAGTGCCAATCCCAGTAGAAACGACAACCAAGATCTGCCACGCGCAATGATTGCAGTTAATATAATACCCACAACAAGAATAAAAAATGTCTGTACACCGTATATCCATGATGGGTATCTCAGCATATCGCCAGACAAAATGTTATCGACCATTACGGCGTGAATCTCAACCCCCGAGAACCACTGTGTCAACGGGGTTGCCTTGATGTCCTTGAGCCCGACGGCCGAAGTTCCGATAAAAATAATTTTATCTTTTAAGCGCGTGTGCGGGACAATTCCTGCTAGAACATCTTTTGCTGAATACGTTGGGAAAGATGAGGCAAATCCCGTTGCTGCATCAGTGTTAAGCGTGCGATAATTGATAACGAGCCGTCCATGCCTGTCCGTTGGGATGACGATGTCACGCAATCGTATTTCGGTGATGCCATGTTCATCATACAAAATGGTTCCTTGTGGGATGTTATGATATAGTCTGACAGTTTCCAGTGCTAATGATGGATAAATGCGCTGCGATCCCAATCCCCATACGAGCGGATTACTCCGAACGATGCCATCTGGGTCTGGAGACGCATTGAAAAAAGCGCTCTGTGAAGCAGCATTTATAATTGGGATGGAGACCACGAGGTCATCGGCCTGCATTAGGTAGTGTTCATACGCTCCGCGTCCACGTATTTGGTAATATCCTCGGTAATAGGGATCTGTTTCGGATGTCGGGTGGGTTACGGTGTCAGTGGGGCGAAGGAAACAACCGACTACGCTTTTTCCCATACGTAATGCCTGCGCCAGCACATTGTCAAAATTAGCAATGTCTTCGGGAATATCCGCAAAACATATATCGATATCAAAATGCTGTTGTAGTAGCCGATTGACAGCGGCGGGAGATGTGCGGTCCTCTTCTGGGAAAACAATATCAAAAACGACTACAGCAGCTTCTGCCTCGAATAATGTTCTGGTTAGTTCGGCTAGCAGAAAGCGGGGCCAAGGCCACTGGCCGATCTCCTGCAAACTTTGATCGTCGATATCAATAAGAATGATTTTGTCAGTTTGCGGGGGTTTATGCATTCTGCGCAGAAAGGCATCATAAGCATAATTGGAAATGGCTTGGATAAAATGATGTCCGGAAATAAAGGCAAGCATACTGCCAAGCGTAAGCAAGATGCCAACTATCCAAATTGGAGAAAGTTTCCGTAGTACTTTTCCGAATGAAATCATATGGAGATGCAAGCATGAAATACAGCACGATGCAAACGAAAACAGGGTGTTTTATTCTTTTCAACCCCCGAATTCAACACTTGCATCCAACGGGATGAAGGCATATGATTTTTCCACATGAAGCCAATCGAACACTCTTTTTTTCAATTCTTCGAGCCGGCTATCGCCGAGGCCATTGCGTCGGATGCGAGGGTCGTCGCTCTGTCCGATCAGGAGATTTTGTTCTCTGAGGGGGATATGCCCGATGCCCTCTATCTCGTTTTAGAAGGCAGCATTGAGGTGCTTAAAAATGACACTTCGGGGCATCCTCAAAGTATTGCTTATATCCACGCCAACGACTTTATTGGTGAGTTAGCCATCTTGGATGGTGGGCCACGCAGTGCTACAGCACGGGCCGCAGGGTCTGCCAGCCTAGTTGCAATTAGTAAGGAAGTCATTGTTACGCATCTTGGTCAGTCTGCTGCTGGATTGGACTTTACGATGAAGATCATCAGGCGGATGCGAGAGAGTAATCAGAATCGTGTCGAAGAGTTAATGCGTCAGGAGAAGATGTCCATTGTCGGGAAAATGATCAATGGCATAATGCATGATTTTCGCAACCCATTCGCGGTGATTCTCATGCTGTCCGATTTAATACGCAGAATACATCCTGATGTTTCTGATCACTGTAATACGATATCCGAACAAATTGATCGGCTTACGGGTATGGCAGAAGACCTTCTTGAATTTTCGAAAGGTGGGGGAGAGCTGAAAGTGCAGCCCTTTTGTCCCGCCGACATGCTGCAACGTTTTGAGAAGCTGAACCGGGAATATCTGTCTTCACTCGGCATTGAGCTAAGCACTGCGGCTGAAGCTGGTATGATAGAGGGAAACGAAGATAAGTTGCTGCGTGTTTTGCAGAACCTGATGTCGAATGCCGCCCAAGCATTGGAGCCGGATGGGGGGCATATAGCGATACAAGCAGTCTTCGAGCCGGATGGAGCACTTCTGCTTACGGTTGCCGACGATGGCCCTGGTATTCCCGAACAGGTTCGCCACAACCTCTTTGAGGCTTTCAGTACGTACGGGAAGAAGAAAGGCCTTGGTTTAGGGATGGCAATAACGCATTCCATTATTCAGGCGCATCATGGAACCATCCGTTTCGAAACAGAAACCGGCAAGGGGACAACTTTCTATGTCCACCTTCCTTCCCAACCCGCCCCCGCTGCATAAATTCGAATGTTTTGGATTATCTTCAGTGCGGGATAAGCTTGTAAAAGGTTGCTGTTTTGCGATGTGATTTTCCCGAATCGGTCACCAGCCGTTCTCGTGCAGATCGGTGCCGAACCCACCGTTGACTTGCGCGGTGCCATGGTCAAAACGGAATGATCCAACCGCTCCCGTGATGGGGAACGAACCTGAACCGGAGCCAACAAGTTGCCCCGTGATGGATTCGTATACGATTGATGATCCCGTAAACGTTGCACCATTCACTTTCATGTGGTAATGCGATCCGCGATTTCCCGTCATCATGCCTGTTGGCTGAATGGTGCCCATAGCATCAAACGATAAGGCATCACCGCGTGTGTTATCCATACTGAAATAACCGTCCCAGTTCGGGGTGATGTTTTGACCTACTTGCACATAAAGTGAGCATAGGCCCTCGACAAGAGCTTTTTGCGCGTTGTGTTCGATTATGGCTGCAGCTACGCCTTCCCCGTGCAAATTGTACAAAGTGGTACCAGCTGCTATCGCTTGGAAGTCGGATTCGGATACCAGATCCAAAGCCCTGAATTCAACACTTTCAGCCACACCTTCTTTTTCCCAAATGCCCCATTCCCAACCACTACCCACACCTTTTCTTGAAAAGACGGGATCTGGTTGTGGCTGTGGGTCCGGGTCTGGATCTGGTTGTGGCTGTGGGTCCGGGTCTGGATCTGGTTGTGGCTGTGGGTCCGGGTCTGGATCTGGTTGTGGCTGTGGGTCCGGAATTGGTTCTAGTGTTGGATGCGGATCTTCAACGAAGACCGGATCCGGGTCCGGTGTTGTTGCCGCTTCCTCTTCGGTCGAATCCAGAATTAGAGGAGTGTCGTGCTCATCCGTAGAAACATCTTCGGTTATATCTGTATCTTCGTCTGACTCGTCATCCTGTAGGTCCACAAGTGCGTGGATATCATCCTCATCCGTGCTGTCATCATCGGTCGCATCTGTTTCGCCATCCGGTGCGTCTGTCGGTTCCGAGGTGTCATTTTCGGTGGCGTCCATGTCGCCTGCTGGCATAACGGCATTCAGCAATTCCGTTAGTTCATCAGGAGAAAAGTCCCGTTCTTCTAATTCGCCCGTCGGGCCTATACTTACGAGGCGATATCCGCGTGTAATCGTGACGCGACGTCTCTCTGGAGTACCGGGCGTATGTTGATCTTGTGGTTGCTGAAATTGCGTAGCCTCCACTTCAACGCTTTCGTATCCATGTAAAGCGATGACGAGGATATTGTGTAAATTATCCTGCAGTTCGAATCCGAGGTCGCAACCGCGAATTCCGATAGTTGCCATTCGGGTGCGAACGCGGAAACGGTCAGGGTTGAGCCGGGTAATATTCCCTGTAATAACCCGAAAAACCCCACGAACAAGATTCGCAGACGTTACGTTTTCGCTGGATTCGGCAGGGTTGTAAACATACTCATCGATGGTTAACTCTGCGTCTGCTCCCTGATAAATAATCGTTTCGTCCTTGAGCAGAATTTGTATTTTGGAATTTGCCCCGGTTATCAAGGTGTCATGTAAAAGAATTGGGGAGCGCAATTCCAATATTCTTGTCGTTCCATCTGCTTTACGTGCGATGGCCTGCCCTTCCAATGATATAACTAGGCCGATTTGCTCTGCAGCAACATGAGAACAAAAAAATACTACAAGCAACAACAAGCTGTGACGAACGGCTGATTTCATATTGGATGTCTCTTTGGTTCTCTAGATACCTAAAACGTATATGTTATGCTGAGCGTCGTTATGTGCCGTGAGTATTGATAGAGCGCAAAGGTAGATTGATTGTTTGTGTATTGATGATGTAGATCGACTTGTGTCTGTTTACTGATGTTTTTACGCAGGCCATTTGTTATATGCAATTGTTCGTCTACGCGATTTTCTGGCGCCAAAAATTCTCTTTCGTCATATGTGTCACGAAAGGCATGCAGAGCTGTATAGTACATGAAGCTCCGAGGCATACGTAAGGCTCCATGCAGGGTGAGGCGAATGCCATCTTTTTTGTATACATTAGCGTCTGCATGATCCTGATAATATGAAATTGCTGCTCCCGCAATGTGTCCTCGTTGCCCAAGGATCTGGTCTATTCCAAGCATATTGACCATGAAAATACTATCGCGATCATTTTGTTTTGCGTAATCACGCAACTGGAGTTCCGTCTGATAGGATATCCATTGCCTGGCACCGGAACGGTAGCTGTACCGTACGCCGATGCTTGCATTTTGCATTAACCGGTTCCCGCCTTGGTGCATTTGCGCATACCGCAGGGGCGCGCGAATTTCGTGGCGGCTTATTCTGCGGATTGCTGTTGCGGAAAATTGATAGTGCCATAGGTCGTAATCGGTCTCATCCTGTAGTCGGCTGGCATAGCCATTGGCTCCTAATTCTGCTGCCCATCCTTGCCATGTTTTTTGAAAAGCATAACGAGTCTGATAACGAATGAAGGCTCCTACGTCGTTGCGAGGCCGTGATTCTTCACCGATTTCGAGTTCCGTAAACAAAAACGGCCCAAAGAAAAGCGGTTGAATCGGAATGACGCTGGAATCGGGGCCAACATTTACATTGCTATCGGCAAAAATACCTATCGCCACATGGCCTCCATAGGGACGTCGCTGTGGCATCATTCTTTGAACAGAGGCAAGATAATCTTCGACATTTCGTCTCACGGCGGAAGGAATGTTGGCATTCAGTACGGTTCTCAACTCCTGCTGGGCTTCGCTGTAGCGTTGCAAGGCAACCAGGGCGCGTGCCAACTCAAGACGTGCCCGGTGATGCTCTGAATTGATTGCCAGTAAGCGACGAAATGCGAGCTCGGCTCGCGAGGCATCACCTATTTCCAAATGTATTAATCCGTATGAAAAATTCACTTCTTCGTGATCGGGAGCGTACGTTAACAATCGGCTGAAAATATATTGTGCACGTTCTAATTCCCCATTGCCCTTTGCTTCTTTCCCTAGCGAAATAAGTTGCTGTAGTGCATCTTGTGCGAGCGCAGCATTTGGTACAGCACACATGCTGCCCAACAGTACAACCAAGCAAAGGTACCAGTTGAATGATTTTTGCACAATTATTGCCCCCGAAGCGTCATTCTAACATACGGCAAAATGATTGCATAAAGCCAAATGTGCGTCAATGTGGTATTTTTTGATCTGTGGTAATTTACATGTAGCTTGAAACAGGTTGCTTTTTTTGCCCAAGATGACATTGGTCTTGAACGAGATCATATTGTTAGCATTAACCATTTGCAGGCGGAGATGAAAATGAAGTACTACGTTTCCGCTTGAATCAGTTGTGTATGTTTTGATGAAAGGTTCCGTATGCGGATAGCAGTGGCTTGTGGAGGCACGGGGGGACATATATTTCCGGGGCTGGCAACGGCGCAGGAGCTGGTGCGGCGGGGGCATGACGTTACGCTCTGGCTTGCAGGGCGTGATGTGGAGGCGGATTCTGTTTGTGATTGGTCGGGCCCTGTTGTTGCGCTGAAAGCTCGCGGGCTGGGTGGTGGTGCGGGGGCCAAGCTGTCTGCCATGGCTGGCATGGTAAAGACGGTTTGGGAGGCCTGTCGGTTGATGCGAAAGGATCGTCCCGATATGGTGTTGGCGATGGGCTCGTATGCTTCGATCGGACCCGGCATCGCTGCGCGGTTGCTGCGAATCCCGCTCGTTTTACATGAGGGTAACGCCGTGCCCGGGCGCGCGGTCCGGCTGCTCGCGAGCTCGGCCGCAGCAATTGGCACAGGGTTTGAAGCCCCCCGCGGGCTGCCAAGCGCAAAGACGGTATATTGTGGCTTTCCGGTTAGGGCCGCATTTTCCGGCCTGGAGAAGCATCCTGCTATTCCGCCGGTGCTGCTGGTTACGGGGGGCAGCCAGGGCGCGGCGATTCTCAATCGTGTGGTTCCCGAGGCGGTAAAAGCGTTTGTTGGGGGCGATGCAGGCGAAATGCAGGTTGTGCATTTGTCCGGGCGGCGGGAGTATGAAGCCGTACGGGAGCGTTACAAGGGCCTGGAGCCGATTGTTCGCGTGGCGGCATTTGCTGATAATATGCCGGAGCTCTATGCTGCTGCCAGCCTGGCCATTACCCGCGCGGGTGCGGCAACCTGCACAGAATTGGCGGTCGCTGGGGTGCCAGCTATTCTCGTACCGTTTGCGGCTGCGGTCGGGAATCACCAATGGCATAATGCCCAAGCCATGACAAAAAGCGGGGGCTTTATTCTTCTCGATGAATCCTCATGTACCCCAACGGCTGTTGCGGATTTGCTGCGAGAGTTGTTCCCGGCATCACACAGGCTGCGCCAAATGCAGGCGGCCTTGCCCGGGCGTGTGGTGGCGGATGGCGCGGTACGGTTGGCGGATTTGGTGGAGCGCATCGCCGACCCCGGCACTCCGTGCCCCCAAAAGCGGTGAGTTCGCTTCGCTCGTCACCGCGCTCCAAAGGGTTTGGATATAGTGCTGGGTCGAAAACAGCCCCTAACATCTTGTATGCAAATCTGAAGGTACTGGCTAGTACAGTAACTGCACAGGCTTATTGCGTTCGCGTTCGTCGACATAGCCGATTACGCGGGCACCTGCACGCTGCGCGGCCAGCATGGACAGCGTTTTGTCCAAGTGTGCCGGGCGCACGATGATGGTGTAACCGATACCCATATTGAAAACGCGGAACATCTCTTCCTGGTCTACCTTGCCGGTATTTTGCATGTACGTATAGATCGGGGGAACGCGCCAGGTTGTGGTGTCGATAACGGCACGATATGCGGCTGGCAGCACTCTGGGAACATTATCGATGAGTCCCCCTCCTGTGATATGGGCCATCCCCTGTACGGGGATGCCGGCATCCAGGATGGACGTGACGGGCTTTAGATAACTGCGGTGCACCGCCAGTAGTAGCTTGCCAACTTTTTGTTTGGTGCCCGGCAGCAAATCATCGAGTCCGAGTTTGGCTGTCTTGAATAATATTTTGCGGGCGAGGGAATATCCATTGGTGTGTAGTCCTGTGGAGGGGAGCCCGATGATAATGTCCCCGGGTTTGATGTTTTCCCCCGTGATAACTTTTTTCCGAGCCACGGTCCCGACAATGGTTCCAACCAGATCATATTCCCCTGCTGGATAGAGCCCCGGCATTTCTGCGGTTTCGCCTCCCAGAAGCGCGCAACCATTTTCCCGACAGGCTTTGCATAGACCTTTCACGACTTGGGCAAAGTTGCGGGCGCTGAGTTTGGCGGTTCCCAGGTAATCGAGAAAGAAAAGGGGTCTGGCCCCTTGCACAAGAATATCGTTGGTGCAGTGGTTCACCAGATCCTGCCCTACTGTGTCGTGCACATTGGCTGCCGCAGCAACAGCAAGCTTGGTTCCCACGCCATCCGTGCTGGCAACCAGTAAGTGGTCTTTTCCCGGGGAGCGGAACAGACCGCCAAAGCTACCGATCTGGCTGCAAACGCCGTCTGTGTTCGTTTTTTTGATGTCGGTCTTGATGGCTTGAAGGCCTTGCATCATCTCATCAATATCAACACCGGCAGCAGCATATGCAGATTTTTTTGAAGTTTTCATAGTATAGTCCGTGCTTTTGGGCAGACAGTGCAGCATTGTCTACGAATACAATTTATCGATCTTGAGCGGTAGTGTTAGCACAATGCTACGCGATTTGCACCTCCTTTTGATCATGTCGTGGGTAGCTTGACTTGCTGTCAGCGATTCGCCAACATGCAATCCATGACAAAAAGCAAATCAGAGATGTTTCGGAGTTTTATTGTCCCTCGTCGTTTTATGCGTGGTGCGTCTGTCTCGGTGGATGCCTGTGGTGTGTCTCGTGAGGTGTTGATTGCAACGTTACGACGAACCGAACTGCTGTGCAATATGCCAGATACAATGGCTGATGTGTTGTTGAATGCCATGGTAGGGCGCCGCATACGGAAAGGAGCTGTTTTGTTCCGGGAGGGATCTCGCGGAGATAGCCTAGTCCTGAAAGCTTCCGGTACGGCACAAGTCCTGCAGTTGTCTTCGGGACTAGCGAATGCACGAGTTCTGGCTACCTTGATAGAGCCCGCCGTTTTGGGGCAAGAATCTCTCTATGGAGTCGATAAACGGTCAATGACGGTACGCATGCTAAATGAGGGTACGGTATTTCATATGCGCCGGGGTATTTTTGCCGATTTGGTTGCCGATGGGTTTGTGAATTGGGTGGGTGCTGACGAAATATTGCCTCAAGATAAAAAAGTGGTTTGGATTGGGGAGGCTCGTACGCGTCCGCGCGCGATGCAGGGCATAGCTTGTGTATCCATCGATTATTTGAAGCGTTATATTCGTGAAACGTCGTCAGGGGAGACTATTTATTGTTGTTCACGTGATGATACAACAGCGGCTTTTGCGGCTTTCCTGCTTGCGCAACGCGGCTTGGATGCAATTGCTGTCCGAAATGGACGTAAATTAGCTTTGCCGAATCATCTTGCTGATCAAGAATAGCCATAATTCCCCGCCTTATTACGTTGTATTGAGGTTTTGCAATGTGCTTCTCAACCTGTTTCTTTTCCTGATTGCTGTGATTGCGAGGGACAGTTTGTTACATTTATGTAGGTTATACGGGCGTCAAGAGATCATATTGTATTGTGTGTAAATGTAATCATTTTTTGAAAAATTGTGATTATGCTTGCTATTGTGTATTTACCTGTTTACAAACGCGCGCAAGTATAATTGTGTCTTGATCAGATTAGAGACCGGAGCGAATCAGTATATGGCAAAGACTGCAGCAGGCAAATCGGCTACCCAGAAAAAAGTTTCAACCCAACCCAAATCAGCTTCCAAACGTAAAAAGGCGCCTGCCAATAAGGGCGTCCCGTTGACTCCGAAAAAGAAAACGACGCGTGCTACCAAGCCCGAGGCAGGAAGTTCTGTTCGTACATCTTCAAAAGGGCAGGGCAGGGCAAAACCCGCCAAGGGGAAGGTCAAGGTAGCTGAGACAGTAGCGAAAAAGAAGGCTACGCGTAAATCGCCAGCCAAATCCTCGGCTTCGGTCAAGACTGCAAAGTCTGTTAAGGCTGTGTCGAAATTCACCAAGAAAATATCTTCAGTTGCCACGAAAATCGTTGAACCCAAGAAGTCCCTTGTAAAGGAAAAGCCGGGTCCTGCTCCTGAAACGGCTAAGCGCAAAGGTTCAGAATCTGAAATTGATGTTTATTTGGGGCGTAGATCCTCTGAGCAATCGGATCAGGAAAATGCTGCGGAAGGCGAAGAGGTTGAATTAACAGACGAGGAACGTGCACAACAATTGTTTGATTCTGAATCGGTCCGCCAAGAAGATATTGAAGCCGAAATATATGCAGCGGAAGAGAAGGAAACGCGGGTTATTTCCGAAAAAGATCAGCGTGAAATGCGCAACAAAAAGGTCAAGGAGCTTATCGCCTTGGCCGAGGATCAGGGATATTTAACCTTTGAAGATATTAATGAGGCAATTCCTGAGAGTGTAATCGATCCGGAAGAACTCGAAGCGTACCTGCAACTGTTGCGCGGCATGGATATTGATATTGTTCAATCGCAGGATGTGGACAAGATCAAAGAGACGCGCAAGAAAGGAAAAGTTGCCAAAGGAGGGCGTCTTGATTTCTTTGATGATCCCATTCG
>SKVN01000120.1 GCA_007129405.1 Kiritimatiellia bacterium | reverse complement strand
TTGCTCCACGCCGCATTAGCGTTTCAACAGCAGGTGTCCTACCTGGCATTATCACATATCTACGTGATTTTACCTCACCACTCTCGATAAGTCTTCATTCCCCGTTTTCCGATGAACGCGCGGCAATCATGCCGATTGAAAGAAAATGGCCTATCGCCGATATCATGAATATCATCCGCGAAACGCCCCTTTCTACTCACCGCCGCATTTTTTGTGAATACCTCGTATTTCGAGACAGGAACCACAGTCCCGCTCACGCCGAGGCACTGGCAAAATTACTGCAGGATATCCCCGCTCGCATTAATCTCATGCGTCCACATCCCATTCCGGGTGAACACTTCGAGGCTCCTGATGATCATGCCATGCTCACATTTCGCGATGCACTGAACAACCACGGTCTGATCGCTACTATCCGCCGATCCCGCGGCGTTGAAATCGAGGCCGCCTGCGGCATGCTCGCAACCAAACCAAATAATAAACGTAATCCAATATCTGCGGATGTACCGCCAGAAAAGGCTATCGCGTGATCATCAGAATTGTCAGCGGCGGACAAACTGGCGTGGATCGAGCAGCACTCGACTTCGCGAGAGACGCTAACATTCCCAGCGGTGGCTGGTGCCCAGCCGGCAGAATAGCAGAAGACGGAATCATATCCGTCAGGTATCCTCTACAAGAGATACCGCAAGGTGGCTACCATGAACGAACATGCATGAATGTAATCGATTCCGATGGAACACTCATCATCTATAATGGCACCATATCCGGCGGCACCGCCGAGACGCTCCAAGCCGCCAAAGAAAATCGAAAACCATTTTGCCTGATCGATGCCGCAAGCATACCCCCTGATAACGCCGCCACCGAACTGGCTGCCTTCATCCATAGACACGACATCAAACGCCTGAACATTGCTGGTCCCCGAGCCAGCCAATGGAGCAATGCCTACACCTACACAAGAGCGTTACTCATGCATTGGGCAGCAAACCCCTAAACGTCTCTACATGTCGGAGATCCTATATGGGCCCGCTACAATTCCCCTTTTACACCATCTTTTATGCGCCGCAATGAAATCTGGATTCCCATCGAATACGCCGCCACAAAAAAACCGGCCACCGAAAATACGACGCACGAATAAAAAAAATAGGTAGCAAGGCATGCTTTCAATGTTAATATCCCGCACATGCCAACCGAATCATCCATACAAAAACGGTTTTTGCATTACAGCAAAACTGCTTTTCGCAATGTCCACGGACTTGAAGCACACGCTCCGGAATGTGCGATATGGGATTCGCCCGAATTATTACATTTGGCACGAAAGCATCGGATGATTGGCATCTTGTATGCGGGGATATCCACCGGATTACCCGCACAGTGGCAGAATCTAGCCTATGGCCAAGCAAGTCTATCGGCCCGTTATACAAACGAAGCCTTGCGTCTGGTAGAAACATTCTCCCAGACAATTATACCCACCCCTCTTTTAATCAAGGGACCTGGTCTTGCCATGCAAGCGTGGCCCGATCCAGCACTGCGGGCATTTGATGACTTTGATTTCCGCTGTCGAATCGAGGATTTCAAGACGTTTCAAGATGTAGCTATAGCCGCGGGGTATATTCCTTTAATCCAAAATGCAGATCATAACGAGCACCTATGGCATTTCGGATGGGGGGTCACATTCCGGCATATCGATGGCTACTTTCTCGAAGTCAACCATCGGCTATTTCCCAGACCATATCCATGTCCCAAAAGGATTGCCCCTCAGGAAGGCATCATGCCAGTATGTGAACAACAACTGGATGGTCGACTAGCCATAGTACCCACACCGGCAGCACACCTCGTACTTGCTAGTGCGCACGCCCTCTGGCACGGCGGGGAACGGCTTGCCTGGATTGCAGACATCGCAGGATTGCTCGTAAGACACCCTGATATCCTGCAGGAAGCAGTACGTATATGCGGCAAACATGTCTATTTACGTAATGCCGTAATTACCGCATGCCTGCTGGCAGATCAATTGTTTGGCCCGGATCTACCAGGACGGGAACGTAATGACAAAGAACGCAACAAGCTTATCAAGCCGCACATTTTGAATGTATGCGCAATATATCGTCAGCAAGTAATGGCCTCGAACATACCGACGCGTGCAGAAAGACGCCGCTTGCAACGTCCTTTATGCAGCAAAACAGAAGCATGCGGCGCATTCGTGCGAAGGGCATTAACACCAGGAGAACCCGATTTTAACACGCTAAATCTAAAGCCAGAACAACGCAATCGCTACTGGTTCTATCGCCCCCTACGCATCCTGCGCAGGCGCATCCAGACCAAGCTGTAACTTCAGTTGTTTTTTTTGGAGGGCGGCAGTCCTCTGCCGCCGGGGTTTGTCGCGGTCGTTGGGGAGACGGACGCACAGGAGTGCGTCCCTCCAGCAAATGTACCCCTCAAAAGTTACAACATGCATCATCTGGGGGCACCCCGGGGCCGGGCTGTAGGTTGTAACTTCAACCTTTACTGCAAGATGCTGTGGTTTCGTCGACAAGCTACCACAAGGAAATTTCAATAACCAATATCCAACACGGAATGCCCAATGTCCAAGGAGAGCGAAGATAGCGCATTGTTAGCCTCTAGACTTTTCATGCTCCTCTCTCTCAAACTTGATGATTGGAAATTCCTTGTTGGATATTGGATATTCAATTCTCAAGTTTCACTCCCGCATTATCCGAGCGCGCTCGGGGCCGCGGCTAGTCTGCAACTCCACATTCAGGCTACAGACCTGCGGATCCCTGATACTCCTCGACACAGATAGACCAACGCACAAGGCGTTTGCCAGCTTTGCGCACAGCATCCATCACCCAAGCATCGAGTTCAACATCCTGCGTCCCCACAAGATATACAATTTCTATCGGAGACTCCTGCAATAGTTGCGGCAATTCACGCGGTTCCCCTAACACCCTGATACCATGGACAAAATGCCCGCGCAAAGCCGTATCTGAATCAACAATTCCTCTGAAACGGATCTTTTGCCCATGGTCCGGCGTTTCTGCGATATAACGCAGAAACGCCGTAGTCGACCAACCCGTACCACAAATCAAGGCATCCGTATGTCCACTTGGCTGTTGTAATCGAAGCGTTCCAAGCGCCCAATGGGCAGCATCAAGTAAAATACGTCGCGCCCCACGGACCCCCACGATCACCGGCACAGCCAGACCGATAAGCAACCAGTAACGGATCGTTAACAACGCAAAACAGGATTCGTCGCATCCCCCCGTAAGCCTGATCGCAAAAGCCAGGAGATACCCTAGAAAAACCGCAATCCCCGTTGAAAGATACTCCGAAACGCGCGCCAGATACCAAACCCGTGAATACGATCTAAAAAATACGAGCATAATAAATGGCAACACCACATCCAGAGGTGCATATCGAATCCACACACGACGCCAATCTGGTAGATAACCGCTAACCACCATACCTAGCAGACTCTCTGTAGCGAGCAACAGCAAAGCCAAAGCTGCAAGGTCAAATACCACGTAAAAAAGCATTGCCAAGTTCCGCCGTACAGGCTTCGCAATACCCTCCAGAACCGCTTGTCCTGTCTCCCGCAATTCGATCCAAGCCAGATGGCGAACAACCACGTAAGCCCCCGCCATAAACCCCAAAGCGAGAATACCGATAGCCCGATCATGAAAAATGCTTGCCGCCAACCCCAATAGCACAAGTCCCGCCGTACCCGCATAAAGCATCAAGGCGACGTTTTTCTGCGGAAGTCCACCTTTGAGAAGACGATGATGTAAATGCTCGGAGTCCGCCCGCTTAATAAAACCCAAAACACTGCCACCTGCCGCGCCTTGCGCCAACATGCCGCGTATAGCCCGACGCCATATTGCTAGCAAAGCATCAAACAAGGGAATGCCTGCCGCTAATAGCGGCATACCTATCGCAGCAACAAAGGTGCCTTTGGAATTGGTTGTGATGGCCAACATAGCCAAAGTAAACCCTAAAAACAAACTGCCGGTATCCCCCAGAAAAACCCGGGCCGGATAAAAATTGTAACGCAAAAATCCTGCGCAAGCCCCAATAAGCCCTAGAAGCAACAGTACATCACCCGGCGATTTCCGAAAATGCAAGGAGAGTGCCAAACCGATCGCTGCAATCAGGGCAATACCCGTGGCCAAACCATCAATACCATCAATCAGGTTGAAAGCATTCATCCAGACCAGAAACCAACCGACCGTCAGGATGAAATCAACCCAGGCAGGCATCGAAACGCCAAGTACATTCTGAAAATGAACACCAAGAATATAAGCAGTCACAGCAACAACAATTTGCCCTACCAGCTTTTGAAAAGGCTGCAATGGTTGATGATCATCCCATAAACCGAGCCCTGCCACGGCGGATGAAAGCAATACAAACCGCCACCACCAGCCAAATGTAATTTGTCCAGCAAAAGGTCGCCACGGCAAAACCAACAGCGCCAAACAAGCAGCATGAACGCCACAAAACAAAGCAATCCCACCAGCCGTGGGAACAGGATTCTTTTGCAGTTTCCGGTCTCCTGGCCGGTCGAGAAACCCGAGCGCCTGCGCACGCGGACCCCATATTCGTGTGACCATCAAAGACACCACTAAGCCCACCATAAAAACGAGTGGGTATTTCAAAAACGGCTCAAAGGGAAACACGCAACTGCCCAACCTTTCGAAGATTCTTGGCGATCAATGTATGAAACGCACCAACCCGGTTACGTCGGATTGCCACCCAGTCTTCTCGGGATTTTTTCATAATGTTCGACAAATTGCGATTACTTATTCCTCCCACCTTCATTTTTACAAACACGTAGGGAATATAAACAGGGGGAACGCGCAACCTTGGCAATGCACGCAAAATAAAATCATAGTCCCCTGCGCAGCGAAACCTAGGGTCAAAGTACATACCATCCGCCAAAGCCACGCTTTCGTATACCTCACGTCGTAAAAATAATGTTGGATGCGGTGGCATCCACCCCCAGCGGAGCTTTCCTTTTGCATACGAACCACTTCGCCAGTGCCTTGCTACTCGTATGCTATCAGCAACGTGTCGCACATATTGCAGATCCCCATACACAGCCTCGGCTCCGTTTTCAAATGCCTGCATGACAAGCTCCAAGACACCCGGTTGCGCGTATGTATCATCCGCATGCAGCAAACCCATCACATCTCCCGACGCGCGCGCAATCGCCCGATTCAACCCGTCATAAATACCGGCATCCACCTCCGACTGTATTTTCACCTCACACGCCTGCCCCCACAACGCAACCCGCCCTCCGACTTCCGCCCTCCGCCCTCCGACTTCCGTCTCCCTCTCCCCTTCTGCGTTTTTCTGCGTCGTCTGCGGTTCCCTCTCCCCTTTCAGCATTTCAGCGTTTCCTTGTCCGCCTTTAGCCGCGAAGCGCGAAGGCGGAAGATTTTCAGCATTTTCCCCACTGTCTTCCGTCTTCCGTCTTCGGTCTTCTTGCTCCCCACCGTCTTCCCTCTCCCATTTCAGCATTTCAGCTTTCAGCTTTTCAGCATTTCCCAACCAACGCCTCTCCCCCAACCAATTTATCAAGGTGCCTACCGATCCATCAGACGAGTCCCCATCCTGAACGATATACTCATCCGGCAA
>SKVN01000090.1 GCA_007129405.1 Kiritimatiellia bacterium | reverse complement strand
ATCTACAGGCCTTAGCATGTTCATAATCAGCCACCCAGCTTGCTTCCTCGCCCGTTTGTTCGGCATCAAATCCACGTAGCGATACCCCGGTACCACAGCACGCCGCGCACCAACCATGGCTGCTTTGGAAGGAAAACAACCGCGGATCCAACTCTGAAAACCCTCGCCCACACCCCGCACACGTATAGGATGTAGAATACGATCGTTCTACAACTGGAGCGCCTGATTTTTGCAGCTCCACCACGACACATTGCCCCTTCCCTATATCCAATGCCTGTTCGATGCAGGTAGTCAGACGTGTCTCACTCGTCCCATGCTTGCATGTCATCTCGCCTATGGGTAATGCGATATCGTGTTCCCGATAACGATCAAGCGTAGGCCAACGGTCGAGCGATACCAATTGTCCATCTACGATCATATGTTTGAATCCACGCGCTGCCCATGTGCGTGCCATATCTCGATAGACGCCTTTGCGACCGCGAACCAAGGGAACCCGTATTTGTATCCGCTTCCCATTAAAAGACTCTCGCACCGATTTCACAATATCCGGGACCGACTGCGATGTGATCGGCAGATTACAATCAGGGCAATACTGGACTCCTAGTTTTGCAAACATGAGGCGCAGAAAATGATAAATTTCAGTCACGGTTGCGACGGTACTTTTGAGCCCTCCACGGCTGATACGCTGCTCAATGGCAACCGTTGGAGGAACACCTGTTACAGCATCAA
Organism: Kiritimatiellia bacterium; assembly: GCA_007129405.1. Taxonomy (GTDB): domain Bacteria; phylum Verrucomicrobiota; class Kiritimatiellia; order UBA8416; family UBA8416; genus T3Sed10-140. The sequence goes on along the minus strand of SKVN01000090.1, from coordinate 17,870 downwards.
CATCCGGCCGACCCGCTGGCTGTACAAATTGCCGTGCATATGCATTAAGAGAGTCCAAATAACGCCGCTGTCCCTCACGATATAAAATATCAAAAGCAACCGTGCTCTTCCCGCTACCACTCAAACCTGTAATAACCGTAAATGCATCCTGTGGAATTTCGATATCGACATCTTTGAGATTATGCTCCCTTGCGCCCCGCAATTGAATGTTTCCCCCAGCGGTGTAATCATATGCTGATTCCGCGGCATACCCTAAAGACGATCCAGCTACAGGATATTTCAAGGCCTTACCGCCTGCAGACTTTTTCTCTTTTACGGCCCTGCCACGCGACTTTAGCGCGCCCCTCTTGCCTGCGGCTTCTTGCTCTTTGGCTTGCAAGGCTTTGCCTGTATAGCTCGCTTCACATGCCACAATCTCGGCAGGCGTACCTTCAAAAATTACACGCCCCCCTAGATCGCCCCCCTCCGGTCCCAGATCGACGAGCCAGTCGGACGCCGCAATCACATCCAGATGGTGTTCAATCACAAATACACTGTGTCCCTGCAGCACCAAGGATCGTAAGGCCTTGACCAAGACAGCCACATCCGCCAAATGCAACCCTGTTGTAGGCTCATCAAGAAGAAACAACACAGGCTCCGCACGTTGGGCTTGCTGCAAATATGCGGCCAATTTCAAACGCTGCGCCTCGCCCCCGCTTAGCGTCGTTACCGGTTGACCAAGACAAACATACCCAAGCCCCGTTTCCACCAGTGGCTGGAGCGCTCGTATAACCGCAGGATAATCAGCAAAAGCTTCCAGCGCCACCATTACCGGCATATCCAGCACATCTGCGACGCTCACGCCCGGGTGACCGGCAAGATCAATCCGCACCTCCAGTGCTTCCGACTGAAATCTCCTCCCATCACAAGCGGGGCACCGCAAATAAACATCACTGAGAAATTGCATCTCAACGCGTTGAAAGCCATTGCCGCCACACGTTTCACAACGTAACCCGCTATTAAAACTAAAGGAGCCAGATGTATAGCCTCGCGATATCGCCAGAGGATCCTTGGCAAAGATTGCACGTATTGGTTGCCAGGCGCCTGTATAACTCGCAGGATTCGAACGCGTTGTTTTTCCCAACGGGTGTTGATCAATCAAAACAACCTCTGCAAAAGCCTCACCCCCCGTAATCGAGCCTACAACACCCGGTGTATCTGTAGTGAGACCTCTGGCTCTGCGCAAACCACGATATATACAGGATTCGAGCAATGTGCTTTTGCCACTGCCACTTACACCCGTAAAACACACCAAACACCCCAAAGGAATATCAAGATCAATATCCTGCAAATTATGCTCAGACGCCCCGCGAACTTTGATACAGGCACCCCGCTGTGATGGTGATGGTAGCCATGCCAACCCATCCTGTACGGAGGCATCCCCGCGCAAGTATGCACCGGTTAATGACGATCTATCCGCCAGCAGGCCCCGAAGGTCGCCCGCATACATAACGCTACCACCATTCGCACCGGCGCCCGGCCCCATATCGATGATCTGGTCAGCCGCCTGCATCACGTCTGGATCATGCTCCACCACCAATAAGGTGTTGCCAGCATCGCGCAATCGCTGTAACACACCAATAATCCTTGCTGTATCGCGAGCATGCAATCCAATGGTCGGTTCATCCAAAACAAACAACGTGTTGACTAGGGTTGTTCCCAATGCCGTTGTCAGATTAATTCGCTGCACCTCGCCACCACTTAGCGTGCGCGATTGCCGATCCAACGTCAAATAGCCCAGCCCTGCTTCACATAAATAATGCAACCGCGAGCGAATCTCATGCAACAGCGGGGAAACCGCTTCATCTTGCAACTGCCCCATATCCAAGGATTGAAAAAATGCACGACACGCCTGAATGGGTAACAACATAACCTCGTGCAGCTGCATACCCTGCCCCGGTCCAAGTCGCCACCACAATGCCTCGGACTTCAAGCGCGCACCGTGGCAGGAAGAGCAGGTACGATATGACCTGTATTTCGACAACAAAACGCGGACATGCATTTTGTACGCTTTGCTCTCCAGCCAATCAAAGAAACCCTGCACCCCGTACCACTCGCCATCTTCCCAGTGCCCGGTTCCTTCGATCACCCAGCACTGCTGAGCCTCCGTTAGTGTACGCCAAGGCTTGTCCAACGGTATCTTGCTACGCTTTGCAAATCGCTCCAGATCCTGCTGACACTCGCGGTAGCTCTTTGAATGCCAAGGGCGAATGGCTCCATCGCGCAACGACAATGATGCGTCAGGAATAACCAGATCATAATCGATGCCAATCGTTCGCCCGAACCCCCGACACGCTTCGCAGGCCCCGACGGGAGAATTAAAGGAAAAGAGGTTCGGACTGGCCTCCCGAAAATGCAAGTCGCACGCGGCACAGTGTAAATCCTCGGAGAACCGCAAGGGCTCTGCGTCCTCCCGCATCACAATAATGCGCCCCTCGCCATGTCGGTAAGCGGCAGCAACACTATCCAACAACCGTCCACGGCTTGATGCCCGCAGCACGACACGATCCTGCAACACCAAAACTACATCATCTGTTTGTTCCTCAATACGATCATATCCCTGCTTACGCAAAGCTCCCAACACCTCCTCAACAGGGTACCCTTTGGGGATATGAACCGGAAAAACCAGTCGTAGACGCTTCCCTTCCTCACAAACGGCATAAATTGTATCCACTACCTGTTCAGGGGGATCCCGCTGCACGATCTTCCCGCACTCCGGGCAATATAACCGGGCAGACCGGGCAAACAGCAACTTCAGGTGATCATTCAACTCGGTCATCGTCCCTACCGTGGAACGAGAGGTGCGAACTGGATTTGTTTGATCAATGGCCACAGCAGGAGGAATACCCGCAATTTCATCCACCAGCGGTTTATCCATCCGCTCCAGAAACTGGCGTGCATAAGGGGAAAAGGTTTCAACATAACGCCGCTGCCCCTCGGCATACACGGTGTCAAATGCAAGTGAACTCTTGCCCGAACCACTTACCCCTGTAACAACGGTAATCTGATGCAGACCAATATCCACATCAACACCCTTTAAATTGTGCTGACGCGCACCGCGTACCCGTATACTGCCCCGTGCTTCTGACAACTCACACCTCATCTGCCGGCATATTCTTTCCACCAACATCGTTCGTACGCACCACCCCGAACCTTTCAACCATGACCTGTAATCCGAAACTCGACACTCGACACCCGACACCCTATCATGTGCAACCATGGAAACCAGACACAAGGATACCTCCGATAATCTACTGAGCCTAGTAGCAATCATAACCGATGCCCTCGCCATCTTCGGCGGATTTATGCTTGCTACATGGATTCGCTTCCGCAGCGGATTCATTACGCTAGCGGCAACACCGCAGGAAAATCTCGTCCAACACTACAGCATGGGCGCAACCGTCGCCACCCTACTCATGCTCATTATCTTCCGATATCAAGCCCTGTTCGTCCGCCCCCAAACCGGATCCTTTGTGGATAAAATCCCGCGCATCATCAAAGCCATCGGTTTCGGGATTCTCGGAACGGCTGTTCTCGCTTTCACCGTGCAAAACCAAGCCGATTTTGCCCGCCTTGTTGTCGGCCTCTCGTTTGGAACCATCAGCTTTCTGGTGCTACTCGAACGCTACATTCTGTTTCGAATTGAATGGAATCTCGCTCGGCATAGTGCACACCGCATGAATGTTCTCATTCTCGGCACGGATCACGTCGCCACGCGGTTAACACAAACTCTCAAACAAGAGCCCATGCTTCGTGCCAATGTAGTAGGCTTCATCAAAACAAACAGCGACCCAGATGACCCCGCCATCCCGCAAGACCGAATATACGGCAAAATCAATCAACTGGAACAGATCGTCAAAGATCGCCAAATCCATGAAATCATTCTCACGGACGCCTCCATCCCGCATCCCAAAATCCTCCAAATCCTTATGCTTTGCGAACACAACCTGATCGGCTTCAAAATGGTACCGGACCTCTTTCGCATTATGACAACCAGTATGGATGTGCAATCTCTCAACGACATCCCCCTACTCGGAATCAGCCCATGGCCACTGGATCAATTCAGAAATCGTTTGCTCAAGCGTCTGGAAGATGTCGTCGGTGCCACCATTGGGCTTATAATCTCAGCACCTATCATCGCTGTCGCTGCCATCATGATAAAGAAAACCTCCCCGGGTCCTGTCTTCTATGTGCAGCAACGCTGCGGTGAAGGCGGAAAAACCTTTAACTTATACAAACTCCGTACGATGCGAATAGACGCGGAAGCCGCAACGGGCCCCGTCTGGACGCAACCAGAAGACCAGCGGCGCACCCCGGCAGGAACCTTCTTGCGCGCACACAATCTCGATGAGCTTCCCCAGTTCTGGAATGTCATCAAGGGTGAAATGAGCCTCGTAGGCCCCCGCCCGGAACGACCACATTTTGTCGAACAATTTAAAGGCGAAATCGTCAAATACATGTTTCGACATGTATCCAAGCCGGGCATGACAGGATGGGCACAAGTCAATGGACTGAGAGGAAATACAGACTTGACCGAACGCGTAAAATACGATCTTTACTATCTCGAAAACTGGTCTTTGAGTTTTGATTTCAAAATCCTATTACGAACCCTCTTAACAAACCAAAATGCCTACTAATCTGGCAGGAAAACGGAGAATATCATCTTGAAACTTTTCACATACCTTCTGGCCGCTTCGATACTTCTGGGACCGACCCTCTGGGCAGAGGACTTCGTAAAGGCCGATCGGGATTTTGCATCTATCGCGCACTTGCTTGAAAAGGCAGACCAAGCGTTTGAAAACCGCGCATGGGATGAGGCCACACGGCACTATCGATCGGCACGACGCGCCTATGAAGAGTTCGCCGAAACGTTCCCCGCTTTTGCCCCCGATCTCGTACGCTTCCGCATCGCATATTGCCGTAATCAAATGACAATTATTCAGCAAAAAGGGGACGAGCAACCAGTCTCCCCTCGTACGAGCACAACGGCATCATCAGGCAAACAGCATATTTTTATATCGCCGCTGGTTCTAGAAGCACTACAAAACGGGGAAATCGATGTGGCTGAAGCCGCCTATGTGGCTATGCAGGCGACGGGGGATCCATCCGCGGAGCTACTACGAGCAACCATTCATGTCAACGAAGGAAACCTTCACGCTGCTCGTGAAACATTGCAACAATTTCTAGAAAAATTCCCCACGAATCCAGCGGCCCATTACAACATGGCGCAACTCATTATGCGCGATGATCAACCTGATTTTGAAAAAGCACGGAACCATTATCGCATCGCTATCGACAAAGGAGCACCGCGCGACGAAAATCTAGAAATTGTCATTGATTTCGAGTAGCACCAAAACGTCGCAGCGCATCGTAGAAAAACCGATGCGCATTTTGCACATGAGTCTGCATTTCTGCATCTGTGCGCTCTTCCGCATCTCTGCCGCGATACTCGCTGACCATCGTTAGCAAAACATCACTCGCCCAAGCCGGTTGGCGCAAACGCAAAAAAGTCAACAAATCCATCCGTGAAGCATTCCACCTACTACGTAAATACATCCGAAAATTACGAATGGGGTGCCGAAAACTACGCCAGCGCAATCCGACAGGACGATAGGCAAGATCATCGGGCGTACCGACCCGAGGAAAAGCCATATCCCGCGTATCCACAGCCGTACCTGAAAAATCTTCCGCCGACAGCATAGAACTAATCCAAATACGCGCCGGTTCACGTGGTTCACGCAAACGCCATATCTGCATCGGAGGAGAGGAGGGAACCTCTTGCATGTTCGCCTCAAACGCCCTCCAGGCCGCAAGATTATCTTCCAGCAAATCGACACCAAAATGCTTGATCCGCATGCAATCAACCATATTGTACCCATGCACAATTCGGACCAATACCGGCGCATCCCCCCCTGGCATGATGGTATCACCAGCACGAATTACAGGCCGTAATTCATACGCAATAATTGTAGGCTCCACGGGTGAACTCTTGACATACACAACACGGGATTGCCAATCTTCCGAAACGGGCTGAAATCCTGCAAAATCCGCATCACGTAATCGCAACGGTGAAAATCCCCGAGCGGCATGCCGGGCAGCAAGCATCCAGAATGACACCAACATCACACACAAAAAAACAAGGGTCGCAAGCATGCGCTCGCGCCAACAACTCATTCTGACTTTTCCTTTCCAAGCAACACAATACGGAATGTACGTAAGATAATTTGTAAATCCAGGCTTAATGACATGTTCTTGAGATAATACAAATCGTACTCCACTTTGCGGCGCGTCGACTCCATCGAATTACCATACAGACTGTTGATTTGAGCCCAGCCCGTTATACCCGGACGCGCATACTCACGCTCACTGTAGAACGGTATCTTTGCTTCCAAATCTGCTACCAGCCCGGGCTGTTCCGGTCGAGGGCCAACCACACTCATGTCTCCATGCAACACATTGAATAACTGGGGAATTTCATCCAGCCGGCATTTTCGCAAAAAACGTCCAACCCGCGTTATACGCGGATCATCCAACGAAGACCATACAGGACCACTGGTGGCATCAGCACCCACACACATCGTCCGAAACTTGTACATCGTGAATATCGTACCAAATTGCCCCGTACGTTCCTGCTTGAAAAGCACGGGCGCCTGTGGCTCGGACAACTTGATCACGCAGGCAATAAGCAAACCTAACGGCAAAAGAATCAAACCGCCGGCAATACAACAACACAAATCAAAAAAACGTTTTACGCGAAAAATGAATGGAATTTCCGATTCAAAACCATGCCGCAACACATCAGCCTCTTCCACGAGATCCAAGGGAAGCCTTCCACAAAATTCCTCACAAACAGCTAAAGGAGACAATACCTCAACACCGGAAAACCGTAAGCGCCTCAAGATGCGATTCAGTTCCGTGGACAATCCCGCCGTATCCCGCCCCGCTACAAGCAGCGCAATGCTCATGCTTTGTACCACATCAGATAACTCACGGGGCGTAGCCTCTACCACGGGAATCCCATCTCGCAAAACGCCACCCTGTGTAGGGCGGCGAACCCCATCTTCCTTTACGACCAGCCAGGAAACCACCCTATGCTGTGGCAACACAAAAGGATTCTCAATATAATTGCGCAACCTTTGCTCATTACCATCATCCATCATAATCATGACTCGATTCACAATTCCACCTAAACGGAATATGGCACGGATGACGATAAGGCGAAAATAAAGGGACAAAATACTGTAAAAAAGAACGGCCAACCCAAGCACGCCACGACCAAGTAAAATTTGCAACCAAGCATATGAAGTAACACTTAGAATTAGAATGGCAACACTAATGGAAAAGAGCCAGGTAACCACCAAATTGAAACGCGACAAGGTGAACTGAATACGATAGCTACCAGCCAGGTAATTGGCGATAATGATGCTTCCCACAAACAAAAGCCAACCATCCAATCGGCCGATGACAAACTGCGCCATCTCATCAGCACCAAAACGCATGGATGACGCCAGCAAAATACTAATGACGAGACATAGAAGATCTAATAAAACAATCCAAATGCTTTGTAACTTTGTATGCGTGCGCATGCAACTAACTCGCTCCCTAAAATACGTTCAGCAGGAAAAATTTCCTGCGCTAAATGCGCCACGCAAAAGATTACATGGGAAATATCGCACGACGCAGTGACTCTCCCATTCGACGGAAATTCTCTTTCATCAGACTTCCACGCCTATGGCGACGACCTGAGCCGCCTTTTGTATCATAGTAATAGTTATATCCATACGCATATGCATTGCTGTAGTAAGCATAATTGGGAAATTGATATGCATAGTACAAGCTGCTAATGCGATGCATTTCTATACTGTTCATCACCAACCCGAGAACGCTGGCATCTTTCAACATATCAATGGCATAACGCAACATGGACTTCGGTGTAAATCCAACACGCGCCACAAAAAGCACTTGCCCGACCCCTTGAGACGCCAAAATAACCGAATCCGTCACGCGCAACACCGGCGACGTGTCCACAAAGATATAGTCGTATTCATCATACACCGAAAAGAAAAACTTCTGAACGTCAATGGTTTGCAGCAATTCAGCAGAATCGTCAATATCGCTTCCAGAAGGAGCCACATCCAGATTCTCGATACTGGTTTTCTGGACGGCCTTCCCTAAACCATGCCCTTCGCGCAAAACGTCGGTTACACCCGGTTCGCGCTCCAACCCCAATGATCGGTGAATCCGACCACGACGCAAGTCCATATCTACCAGCAACACCCGCTTGCCCATCTGAGCAACCATGATCGCCATGTTTAAGGCCGTAAGCGTTTTGCCTTCACGAGAATCTGCACTCGTAATGAGCAAAACCTTGTCATTTTTTTGGCGAAGCGCCCCCAAAACGCCCGTACGCAAAGCACGGTATGCTTCGATAGCGCCAATGGAATGCTCCTCCGTCACAATCGGGCGAATCGTGCTCGTTAAACGACTATGTGCCCAGTACGGTATACCACCTAAAAAAGGAATTCCCAACCCCACTTCCACATCTTTAATCGAATGCACTTTATTATCAGTCATTTGCAGAAAAAACGCTAAACCAAAGCCGCTACCTAAACCCACGGCCAGAGCCACCGACAAAATTCTCATCGGATCAGGCCAAATCGGTGATTGGGGCGTGGTCACATCTTCGGGCACAAAGTGCTCCGCTTTCAATTCTTCCGAAACACGCATATCATGCAAACGGCCATATAACGTGTTGTGATGAGACACCAGACGCGATACGACAGACTGCAGACGTCGATACTCTGCTTGCCGCTGGCTCGCCATTAGGTTCCGCGCTTGCCACTGGTACTCTGCCGTTTCTATCGCCCCTAGCTGAATCGATAACGCCTGATGCCGATCTTGTAAGTTGCGCATTTGCACTTCTGCCATGGTTTGCAACTCACGCTCGATACGCTGGATGTCATTGCGTAAATCCCGTAAACGGGGATTATCGTCACGCAAGGATACCGCCAACTCGGCCTCCTCTTCTTGCAACTGGTGCAAACGTACACGCAAACTTTGAAACCCGGGAATGACCTCCTCCCCCGCTTGGCCATTCTCAGCAGATGCACGCGAAGCATCCCGCTCCCCGACATACCTGGCAGCATCGGGAATATCCTCAACGGAGCGCACAAGGCCTGTCTCACGCGTTAAACGCGCAACATCCCCGATCACAGAGGCGTTGAGACCCTGCAAATGCGGATTTTGTGCCTCAAGCAACATGAGTTCTGTTGTTAATTGGTTGCGGCGCTCCATTAAACCAACGAGATAGCGACTCTCCATCGTGCCACGCGCTTCTACCCGTGCAATGTCATGCAAACGCTGATACTCGATAACAGCATCCTCGGCGGCACGAATTTGTTGGTCCAACCGGGCCAACTCCTGCTCAAGCATTTCGCCTGCAGAATTGCGAGCTTGGCGTTGGACATTTTGCCACTCCTTCTGATGTTCCTCCACCAACGTTTCCAGAAAAACACGTGTGTAATCGCGATTATGAGACTGCACCAAAACAACTACCATCGGATTCACCCCGCGCCCCTGCGAGACAATGACACGAGGATACATCCGCGCGCGCCCACCCAAATCGGTTGCCCATTCAGCACTCAACCGGCTCACAACACGTTCATGCAAACGATTATGATTCAGCATATACATGTGGGTATGCAAATTCGTCCAACGAGCACCTTCCCGGCTTACCTCCAGTAAAGGATCACGATAAATCATGATTTCCGTGCGGCTCTGATAACGCTTTGGGGCCACATGCAAATAGATCACACCCGCCAGCAAAGCATACAAAAAACAGACCACAATCCACTTCCAGCGAAACAAAATGATGGCCATATACATCCGGAAATCAATATTGCTTTCCTCTTCGGAGAAGCTGCGCCCCTCCATCCGCTTCTGTTCCACTTGAGACCTCCTTGCAGCACTACGGCACGACAATCCACCACAGGTAACACCGCGTAATAAAAAAGACATCGCACATACGTGCTAAAAAAGTAAACGCGATCGAATCACCTTAAAACAAACTCATTCGTCGCGCGGGCACGATCACACGATCATTATTCTCAAGAACAAAATCCATATCAGGATCGCCCTCTTGCAGAATCTCACTCGCATTTATCGTGAACTCATGTTCACGACCATCTTCACCCCGCCTTATCACGCGTATTGCACGCTTATTCGCATACGTAGGAAAACCGCCCATCTGCAAAATCAAGTGCATCATGGTAGCGCGATTCGGATCGGTGAAGCGATAAATCCCCGGTCGACGAACTTCTCCAAGCACCAGAACCTCGCGTGTCTCCCGTTCTTCTACATCCATAGGAGCATCAGCCTGGCGCGCCGAACGTGTAAACAGAAATGCAACATCATTATTCCAAAGCCAGACATCAGGAACGTGCGGGTTTCCGGCATCATCCACGAATGAATATTCTTCCCCTGACTCCGATGACGCAACCGCACGCGTCAACCCCCCCCGCACAATCCGTACATGTGTATCCCGAATCGGTGCCGTGACATTCCCTACCCGTAACAATGCATCATTCAAGGAAATCCGATCTCCACTCCCTATCTGGATCACGCCCGGACGGGAAACCCTACCGCGAACCGCCACGGTATCGTACGACGGACGCAAAATCCGAACCGACACAGTGGCCTCGCGAAAAAACCGATTTTCCAAAACCTCTTGGATTTTCTCGGCAGCCTGCTCCTCTGTCATATTATGCAAAAAAACCGGGCCAACATAACCCAATTGAATTGCCGAAAGTTGATTCACCTGATAACTGCCATCTAACTGGCTATCCTCGCGAACGCTCACCTGCACAACACTGTCCGGTTGTATGGTTACAACGCCTGCAACAGAACCACTTTCATCAGAAAGCGCAGGAAGAGCATCAACAGGCGTGTCGGGATCATGAGCCCCCCCCCCGCGAGACCGCTCGGCTCGCATTTCTGCCATAAAAAGATCCCAGTCAATTCCGACTGGCACATCAGATTCAGAAACAGGAACCCGCTCCGATCGACGGGCGCATCCCACCGCCAAACTCACGGCAAACACGCAAACCAATGTACAAAAACATCTTCTAAACTGCATCAACGAAACCCTTATAAGTATGACATACACCTAGGTGAAAGGGATAACAGGTATCATCAAGAATGTAAAAACAAAAAAATCAACATATCCCTTAGTTTTTCACGGCTCCATATGCCGCAAAAAGGCACACCACGATACCATTTTCACCTTACCGCTGACCACCCACATCAAGATCACGCAACATCCGACGCGCCCGCTGATCCACATAATCAGGACGGGACGCATCTTGTCGTAAAGAAAGCAAAATGTTCCGCGCCTCAGATATCCGACCTTGCCGAATTTGCAGTTCAGCCAGGTTCAACTGCATCTCATACACACCATAGGCATTCCGGTCAACCAACGCTAGTGCCTGTTCCATCCATTTCTCAGCCTGCTCCAGGTCCCCGACACGCATAGCCACAACCGCAGCAGTATCTAAAACAGCAAAAAAATCCCCCCCTAGCTCCAGCAGGCGCGGCAAAAGCTCATACGCTCTTCCAAGGGTTTCTCGGCGCTTCGCCAGCATATATACAAGATTATTTAATATCTGCGGCTGTTCCGGTTGTAATGCGTGCGCAGACTCTAATATACGCACAGCCTGATCAATGCGATTTTCTAGACGGGCCGTTTCCGCCGCCAGCAATAACGTCTGAACCTGAACACCACGAATATCCATATCAACAAGCGACCCGAATATCGAAAGTGCCCGACGTAAATCCCCGCGTTCAAAATACAAACTTCCAAGAACCTCGGACCAGCGCGAATCTTCAGGCTGTCGCTTATGCAAATACTCTAACGACCCCAGCAAGTCGCTATCAAATTCCCGACGGGCAATTTTAAGCTCTGCCAACACACGATAGAAGGGCACCTTATCAACAGCCAGCGGAATCGCTCGCAACGTAGCACGAATAGCCCAGTCGCCATCATGATTCGTCATCGCACAGAGAATCACAAAAACGTGTGCCGCCACAAGATCATCCGCTCGCCGCTCAACAACACGCGCCAACGGCACAACCACATCCCGCCATCCTTGCGATAGCAAATAGTTACCGGCACGCACGAGCGTCTCCACGGCAAAACGATCTTCCGGTGTAATAGCATGCGACAATAACGCTTCAATCATCTCCCGCGCAGCAGACCCCTCTAAGCGGTCCAGACGACTGACCAAGGCAGCCAGAAAAATTTCCGGATCATTCGGGCATGCCGTCAAGGCAGCATCCACCAAATCCGGATTCTCCCGCCCAGCCAAAGCAAGCCGCGACCGCCAAATGGCAGGATTGCGCGGCAAAAGTTCTCCACCGTTTGCAAGTGCAATCAAGGCAAGATCTCGTTCTTTCTGACGCGCTGCGTACATTGCCAACTGATACAATGCCGCAGCCTGCTCTGTAGAAGTACGCCCCACGGACGCCCATCGCTTCGCTTCATCAGCATAGGCGCTCTCACCAACAACGCCTTCCCCGGCAGCAAGATTTGCATACCATGCAATCTGCAAATCCAGCAGACCAGAGACAAATGGGCTCTGCTGCGCAGCAGCACGCCGCTGACGCAAAGAACGCAACTCTGCCTGAATTTCATGATCATCTGGTGGAGCGGGCCAGCGGGGCGTAACGGCAAGATCCGCTGGAGGTAGCCAGAATGGCGTTTCCGCTCTCTCCAAACGCTGCGGGAAACCCAAAAACAAACGCAACCGCTCCGCGCTCTCATTACGGTGCGTTTGCTCCAGCAAATCCACCGCCGCAGGAGACCGGGAACCCGCAGTCGTCCTGCGCAATATGTGCAATGCCTGATACTTGAATCCAAACACATCCCAGATGGCAGAAGCAGCCAAATCCAAACGCTCCGCCCCCGGAAAACGACGCTCCGCCGCAGCCAGACGATCCATTGCCGCAACGGCCATATTCATGTTCATCAAGGCGCTGGCTTCCAATAAATAAGCACTCAACCGCGGCGTGGTCACCACGGCATGATACGCACGCAAGTTCTCGTAACTTTCAACCCAACGTTGCTGGTCACTAAAAAAAACAGCATGTTGTATCAGGATTTCAGCTTTGATTTCCGGATAATCGACCAACATTTGATCCAACCAAGCATGCGCCTCATCATAATGCCCTAAGCGGGCCAAAACGACGGCATACAGACGTGCAAGCCGCAGACCCAATTCACCAACCTCCTTGAGACGCGACAACTCCGCCAAACTTCTCTCCAAATTCCGACGATAGACCCCCGGAGAAAGACCTTCTGCGGCAATATCATATTGGGGAATCCGGTTGCGAACATCTGAAAAGATCGGCAGATGCTGCATAAAATCAAGCAAGGGACGCACATCAATCGTGAGCGCATCGGCGTCTACCGGAATAGCAAGCGCCTGACGACGAAACCGCGTCCATTCGCTAGCATGCTGCACGGGGGCCACAAGCAATTCGGGATCATAAGGGGAAACCCGTTCGAGATGCAAATACGCCAACCATGCTAAATCAGGTCGCTCCAGTCGCCAACAATAACCGGCAACCATCGCCAAAGCGTCCGCGTCCAAAAAATCCAGGTTTGCTCGCAAATTGTTTTCAAAATGCTTGTTCCATTCCGCGCTCTGCCGACGCATCGCAATCTCAAATAAACTGCCCAAAAGACGATAGTCGTCCGGCCATGCTGCCAACGTCTGCCGCATGACTCTCACCAAACCCGAAAGATGATCCATCTGTTGATTCGCATGCAGCGCAATTAACGCTTCATGAATTTCTCCATACGGGGCATCATGATCGGATGCCACAATAGCACCCCATTGCTCATGCGCGGCAAGATAGGGATACAAAGCACGAACACGGGGCAAAAGAGCCCTGGACACTGACGCAAATACAATGTAGCGCGACACTTCGGCAGGCGCATCGTCCATCGCCGCAAACTCGGCCTTTAACATCGCCACCCCGGGAATACGCTCATGCCGTGGTCCCAAGGCGTCGATACGGGCGCGGGCCTCACGCAAACGCCCATCGCGACTTAACGCCCAACTTTTGAGAACCACTTCCTCCAAACGCAATTCATGCCCTTGATCGGTGATCTGCGCAACGATCGCCAGCGCATCGGAAAACCGCCCCAGCAGAACTTTTGCATTGGCATGTAAGCCCAGTAAGTCCCGATCATCCGGAAACCACTGGCGCATTTCGCGAACAGCCCGCTCGGCCGATACAACATCGGTCTCCAGCAACTCTTCTGCCACGTCGTAAATCATGGCCTTGCGATGAGATACCCGCATTTTATACAACACGACAAACGAGCCAAAACCAATCAACCCAACACCCGCCATAACCGTGCCCCAAAACATCAATTGGCGCAGTGGATGAGGAATAATGCTCGCCCGCTCTTTCGGCTCGATCTCGTTACGCTCGATGGCTTCTCGTATATACGCCCGTCGACGCGACCACCAACACCAAAACCCAGCCTCGAACTGCACCAAGGCAATCCCGATCATTAAAAAAATACCAAGCGTATCGTGTAAAAATTCGTCAGCCCACTCGGGAGGCATCCGCGGGGCCCAAATAACCATGAAACTGATACGCGTAATATTCAGTAGCAAAACCTGAAGCAAGCCCAGAACAACAAAGAATATCGTCTCGTACCATTTCAATTTAAGCAGCAGACCGACCCCCAACGCGCACAAAAAAACCGTCACAGATGTACGCATGCCACTGCACGCCTCCGGCACCAGGAAATTCTGATACCCGGTCCGAAGCACAATACCATCACCCCACACCCGCACATTCATGGTGTGCAGCAAAATTTCAGACCCCCGTACCGAAAGCCTCTGCATCCAGCCTTGCAACCAACCGAAGACCTGCCCGGGTAATGGGTGAATCCAGAATAACACAAGAAACGCAAGCACAATATCACTGCGATAATGCTTCGGGACCACCCAGAGACAACAGGCCACCAATAATACCAAAACCCCAGCCCACTCGATCATATGGATGCGAAAAACAATCCCCACCAAGGCACTGATGGTTCCCGCAACCAACGCTACCGGAAATACCATGTCCGGAATCCAGATGCGTACCTTCTCAGGGTCTTTACGGCGCAAAATGATCAGCAAGGCAAACAAACAGCCTAACGAAAAACGAATAACCGCGTCTGCATCTCCGCTAACACGATCCCAGTGCACGACCATCCACACGGCAAACAAAAATACAGCCGCAAAAATCACCAATCTCTTCAGCAAATCTACCTCCCGCCGAGAAATCAAACTCTAAAGAGCCACTTGAAAAACCCATAAAAAACGGACGCAATGGATTGCGTCCCTCCAATGTCCTGAATCTTTTCAAATATGGAGGGCTCCAATCCTTTGCCGCCGCAGGGGTTTTGCAAACGTCTCAAGTTTAAACATGAGACCTTGGCAGAACAAGTCAATACGCAATGATGTCAACGTCCTCCCACCCCTTGTCGTCGGCACCCTAATCCCCCTCACTCTCTCTGTTCTCCTCTATTCCTTGCTGCGCCCTACGTAGTCCGGCCAAGCGGTACGATTCCCCGCAAAGCACCAACAAGAAAACCCATCTGTTACCAGATGGGCTTCTTGATCAACATTGGCATTGCATCAAACCTGTAGCATCGCCCGAACTTCGACCAGAGAATCCGAAATCCGTTTTCGAAAAACAACCGCCACACTCAACAACGCCATCCCCAAAATCATGTATGTCTCCGGTTCCGGCACCACCAACCCGAAATCATTCAAACCATACGTTTGATCCTCGTCTGGATTAAAGTAAACGAAAAAACCTACGCCCGTAACAGCAGCCAAGGCATTATCAAAAGTACCTGTTGGTGGGTCATCCCATGTATTGTCTGCAAAACCATACCACCCCGACGAAGCAAAAGAGACACTGTGCCTCCCTTCACCCGGACTCCCAAGGATGTCGTGAAACCAGACGGAACCATCATCAGCACTGGATGAAAAATAGAATCCGAGCCCGGAAGGGGTCCCTCCCGTGAAATCCATACTCAAACCTGTCCCTTCCGCAATAGACAGAGGATCACCACCACCAAATGCATCCGTCGAAAATAACGCCACGTATGGATTAAAAAAACCCGTTGTGTCAGCTGAAAAGGTAAAACTTCCCCCCTCATCCCAAGTCAATCCGGGAGGATTACTCATCCCATCGAAACCGCTTACTGACCAACCCGCAAACTCTCGCCCCGCACTTCCATCCTGGTAATTCAACCATATAACCGCGCCTGCATTAGAAACCAAAAGCATCAACACGGCTAGACCAGCAAAACATTTCGTAATTTCTTTCATGATCCCCCACTTTCGCTTTGCTGCTTATTCAATCCGTAATAACCTTATAGAAATTCGGTGTATCTGGCACCGGATCTTCGTCATCAATCGAAATGACCCCCGTCTCCATGGAGATTTTCTCGAAGATCGGATAAAACCCAACGGTGAGATCTGTGGAACGCCACACCACATACCGCCTGCCAACTACCGCGTTCCAGGAAATCTTATTGCGACCATTACCAGGGGCCATCCGCACTTCAAACACAGATTCGGAATCAAAGGGATCAAAACCCGCAAGTATTTCATGATAATCACTCATCCCGTTTCCATCGGAATCTCTCGCCATCAGCTCAGCAATTTGCGCTTCGTCAAGCTCATCAAAACTGTCGACACCGAAATATTTCCGTAAGATCGAAAAGCTCGCAGACTCGGAGACAACACCTGGCCCCATAAGCCGGAAGTCACTGACACTATACGCCTGCTCGGCAAAACCACCCGACTGGAATCGAACATACATCATTGCAACATTCTGTAGATCTTTAGCCCACATGGCATCAAGCTCCGCACTGGTGAACTTGTAGTCACCGCCTGTTCTCCAACCAGCCGAACGTTGCAAGGGAACCTCCGAAATAATCCACTCTCCCGGCTTGGTGGATACCGTCAGCCCCGAATACCGCCAAACTCGTGCAACGACAGGGTCTTTACCGATAATGCTGCGAAATAATACACTGGCCTCTGCAGGCTTTTCTCCTGTTCCCGCAATCCTGAGCCGGATACCGGAATACCCCCGGTCCAGCAAATCACCAGCAAACACACTGGAAGACGCAGCACCACCAATCATAACATCGGAACGTAACGCACTCGGCGGTTGTCCCTGTTCAGCAAATTGAACCGTTGCCGCAGATCCGGAAACCGTCACAGTAATCAGACTACTGGAAGACGTGGATTCTGCAACCGCCCACTCTTCCACGCGTGGCGCATCCGCAGCCATCACGACAGTTGCCGACACCAGCACAAGACAAATCATCCATGCATACTCCCGAAAGCCGCCTTTTATTGAATGCTTCATGATCTACCTCCCGTCGACATCGTTTTAGACCAAATGCTACTATTCATTTCAAGGATTCCAAGTCCCCTCAGATCTACTCCGTAACCAGAATGTACGACCTGCGGGAATCTGCAAATTTTCCGTCCAGCTCGACCCATTGTAACGCGAAATACCCCAACCTGATTCCGTCCAAACAAAAACCCGGTCATGAGGACCCGCTGGCAATCCAAGATCTGCGAGTGACGTTGCTCCAACCGAGTGCGGCACAGCCAGTAAATTCCAACCAGTAACAATCGCCGTTGATGGTATAGTTAAAGCATCATATGCAAGCATCACAACCGGATCGACGGATTCCCAAGTTACACCCTGCAAAAAGAAACCCGTAGTTGGGGTGATTACTTCGT
>SKVN01000124.1 GCA_007129405.1 Kiritimatiellia bacterium | reverse complement strand
TAACGTGTCCCATTTTCGACTCTTTTGATCAGGGCTTTGGCCATCTCCGGGTTATCGATGATGATGGGCACGGTCATCTTGGGGAATACCGGTCGCTCTTGGAGGGGGATGACTAGCAAGGATTCGGGCATAAGATCGCGAGCCAGAATCAATTTGGTGTCATTTTCTTCAGGCTGGATGTGTTCTACCTCTGATGCTAGGTCGGAACGTTTCTGATTAGGTGCTCTTTTGGTTTTCTTTGCCATTTTTCCTGTTCAAATCGTTTTCTTGCTCTTGTTTATGCGTATAGCGCAACGTTTGTTATAACAGCCGGTACTCATTTCCGGTTTTCACGGATTACCTTACATGTTTTTGGTTTGAGGGCAAACAGGATTCTGCTTTTGAAGAAGATGCAGCCCTCTGGCGCGATAATAACCGGCGTACCTGCAAAAAACTGCGGGTTTTTCTTTTTTGAAAAAAAACGAAAAAAAGGTGTAAGGCTCTTGACATCTGGTGGGGGAAGGTGTCATAAAGTGTCAAGGAATGGTACGTAGTGGAGGTGCATGGTGGAAGATGGCAGTCTAAATCTATTAGATGGTTTAGGGGGCATTGGCATGTTTGTCGGTGCCTACGTGCATTCCTTGGATCCGAAGAAGCGGATTACGATTCCTGCTGTTTGGCGGGCTCAGGTTGGTAATCCGAAGAGTTTGTTTGTGATGCCGGATTTTCATGAGTGTTGCCTGAATGTTCTGCCTGCCACTGAGGTTGCGCATCGATTGGAGCGGATTCGGCGGCATTCTCTGGCAGATAAGCGTGTGATGGAGTTTACCCGTGCGTTGGGTGCGGATTCAGATTTGGTTTCGTGGGACGCGCAAGGGCGTGTGCGTATTAACGATAAGCTTTTGAGTTTTGCGCAAATTACCGATCAAGTGCAACTCGTTGGTGCGTTGGACAAGTTTCAGTTGTGGAATCCGGCGTTGCGGACGGATAGCGGTTTGGTGGACCAGAAGAAGTTGGCCGAGACGGGCGTGTATGTGGATTTTTAACCGGAGTGGCGCAGTATGCATCAGCCGGTAATGTTGGAGGCGGTTGTGAAGCTGCTGCAAGTGAAAGAAAATGGTTGTTATGTGGATGGCACGCTGGGTTCTGGCGGCCATGCAGAGGCCGTGCTGTCGCGATTGGGGTCTGGTGGGCGATTGATTGGCATTGATCGTGATGCAGATGCCTTGGCGCGTTGTCGCCAGCGTTTGGGGCATTTTGGGGATCGATTTGTTCCTGTGCATGGTGATTACCGTGACATGAAGGATTTGGTGCAGCAGGTGGGGGCAGATCAGGTCGATGGTGTGGTGCTTGATTTCGGGGTTTCGTCTGAGCAGCTTGACACACCCGCCCGTGGGTTCAGCTTTCGAGATTCGGGTCCTTTAGATATGCGCATGGATCAGCGCGACGCTTTGACTGCGGCTGACATTGTGAATACGTGGGATGAGGATGCGTTGACAGATTTATTTTTTCGATATGGCGAGGAGCGCGGGGCTCGTCGGGCTGCACGGGCGATTGTGGCGCGCCGGGACGTGGAGTCTTTTTCGGATACGTTGGATTTAGCGCAGGTATTGGAGCAGGCCTTGGGGCGTCGGCATGGCACGCCTGCGGCACGTCGGCATCCAGCTACGCGTTGTTTTCAGGCGCTGCGCATTGCTGTGAATGATGAGCTTGCCGGCGTGGATGCAGGACTTGCCTCTGCCTTGGACGTTCTACGCACGGGGGGGCGTTTGACGGTGATTAGCTTTCATAGTTTAGAGGATCGCAAGGTGAAACACTTTTTTCGTGCGCATGCGGGGCGTGAGGTCGCATTGGCACAGGGGGGTAGTCGTTGGGAAGGGGAATTGCCCAAGGTGCGGATTTTGACACGCAAGGCATTAGAGGCATCGGCAGAGGAGTGTACAGTGAATCCACGCAGCCGGTCAGCGCGATTGCGTGGTGCAGAGAAGATTGATTGAACGTTAGCTAGCATAAGGGGGCGTGATGAGAGCCAAAAAGAGAAGAAATCGTCGCAAGCGCGTAAACGGGTATGCGCACCGTGTGCCCATGGCCGCCTTTATCGTAATGGCTATGGTTTTGCTGATTGGAACCCTTTGGGTTAAGGCGAGCTGCGATGCGATTGGATCCGAAATTCAGCGGCTGGAGCGGCATTCACAGGAATTAAGTGAACGGTTACTGACGGAAGAGATGAAGTGGAATCGGTTACGTTCGGTGGATCAGATTCGCAGGAGTCTGGCAAGTAATGGCATCCGTATGGATTGGCCGGGACGTGATCAGGTGGTGACACTTAGTGATGTTCGTGCAGGTCAGATGGCGGGTGCCGATGGTGTATTGACGGGTGATGATCGTTATGCCGGCGTAGGCAGGATGGGCGGGTATGAATGATCGAGGAATGCTATTTCGGTTTTGCCTGATGGGGCTATTCATGCTTTCGGTGAGCACGGTGCTAGGCGTTCGCCTTGCTATGCTGCACTTGGGGCCGCATGAGGCCCGGTTAGAGCAAATCGAACGCATGCACCGTTTCAAACAGGATCTTCTGGGACGTCGCGGCACGCTTCTGGATGGTTCGGGGGCACGGTCCTTGCTGGCATTGGATTTGGCCGCCGATCATGTTTGTGCCGATCCGCATGTGATTTTACAGGCGGATGCTTTGGTGCCGACGGCATCGCGTTTGGCGGAGTTGCTGGACTTGGATGTTGATGCTGTTGCGGTACGACTGCATCAGCCCGGACGCCGTTATACGCGGGTTCAGATGTTTGTGCCTCGTGAAATATCGCGCGCGGTTGTTGACGAAAATCTTACGGGGGTTTTCTTGCGTCCGGCGCATTTGCGGTATTATCCTCACGGTTCTCTGGCTTGTCATATTCTGGGTTTTGTAAATCACGAAGGTGTTGGCAGCGCAGGTATTGAACAGCAATATGATCGCTATTTACGTGGGCGCCCAGGCGTTATCCAGGGGCGGTTGGACGCAATGCGTCGAGAGATCTATACGGAGCGGGTCGTTGCGGATCCTGGTGAACCAGGGCACACGATCGAGTTAACGATCGACCAGCATATACAGCTCGTTGTGGAGCGTGAATTGGATGCTCTGATTGCATCTTCGCAATCGCAAGCAGCATGGGCCATTGTGCAAGATGTCCGCACAGGTGAGATTCTGGCGATGGCTTCAAGACCGGGATATGACTTGAATGATTTCAGGAATTCCACGCCTGATCAGCGTCTGAACCGAGCTATTGGTGTGAATTTTGAACCGGGATCGAGTTTGAAGCCGGCGGCGTTTGCGGCGGCGTTGAATGAAGGCATTGTGACGCCTGATACGGTGTTTCATGCGGAGCATGGCTCGTGGTTGTACCAAGGGCGTCCGTTACGGGATGTTTCTGCGCAGGGGTATTTAACGGTAACGGAGGGACTCCAGAAATCGAGCAATATTCTAACCGCAAAAATGTCTCTGATGTTGGGGAATGATCGGTTGTATCAGTATTTACGCGATTTTGGTCTCGGGCAGCCTTTGGGTATTGATTTGCCGGGTGAGGAGGCGGGGATTTTTCATCCGCCCGAGCGTTGGTATGGTATTAGCCCTACGCGCATTCCGATTGGGCAAGGCATTGCGACGACAGCTTTGCAGGTTCTTACCGTGCAAAGCACCATTGCCAATGATGGATATCGGATGCGGCCCTATGTGGTGCGACGGATTTTGAATGCGCAAGGAGATGTGGTGCTGGAAAATCAGCCGTCGGTCGTTGCGCGGGTCATCCGTAGTGACACGGCTGCCACGATGCGCGAAATGCTGCACGTGGCTACGGAAGATGGTGGCACGGGTAGGCGTGCGCGTTTTGCGGGCATGCAGGTTGCTGGGAAAACCGGTACGGCGCAAAAACCGGGTCCGGGCGGATATTCGGATACGGATTATATTGCCTCGTTCGCAGGTTTTTTCCCTGTTGATAATCCTGTTATAGCGATGATTATTGTTGCCGATGAACCGCGCCCGTTAACCGGCGGGGGGCGTGTGGCTGCTCCCGTGTTTGCTGTCATTGGCGAAGAAATCAGTCGTTATCTAGGATTGTATACTGATGGTGCGTCACCCCGCATGGAGATCGTTCATGCAGCGCCTGACTCCCATAGAAGGTAGGATGTATGACGATATCTGACATACGAAAGTTGCTCGGAGCAGAATTGGTTAGCCGTTCGCACACACGTGAGGAGATTGCGGGAATCAGTATGCATTCTCGTGAGATTCGTCCGGGGTGGGTTTTTGTTGCAGTGGCGGGCACCCATCAGAACGGTCTTGCCTTCGTCGAGGATGCTGTTCGGCGTGGTGCGATTGCTGTGATTGCCGAAGAAGATGTTCGGATGCCTTCAGGCGTCGCGCTGTTGAAAGTGTCAGATTGCAGGATGGCAGCAGCCGTACTTGCGTCCCGGTTTTTTGGCGACCCTTCACATATGATGCGTGTGGTGGGGATTACGGGAACGAATGGTAAGACAACGTCGGCGACTTACTTGAAGTCGGTGCTTGAGCAGCATGGCGAACCGACTGGTATGATTGGTACCATCGCGTATGAAATCGGAAGTCGCTCGATCGCAGCAACCCGCACTACGCCGGATTGCGTAACCCTTCAGCATCTCTTGCAAGATATGGTGAAGTCTGGATGTAAGGCGGCGGTACTGGAAGTGTCATCGCATGCCCTGAGCCAGAAGCGTACAGCCTGTATTGATTTTGCGGCGGTGGCCTTCACGAATTTGACGCGCGACCATTTGGATTACCATGGCACGATGGAAGCATATTATGATGCCAAGGCAACCTTGTTCCGAGATCTACCATCCGGCAAGGTTGGGGTTGTAAATGTAGATGATCCGTGGGGAGCACGTTTGGCCGCTGAATCCCTGGCTTGTGACATTTTGCGAACGGGATTGACCTCGGATGCGGATGTGGCCGCATCGATTGAAAGTAAATCATTGGCGGGGTCGCGTTTTCGGGTGACGTCGCCTTGGGGAGAGCATGAGGTTACGCTACAGCTTCCGGGAGAGCATAACGTGAGAAACGCTTTGTTGTGTTTCGCGTTGGCTTGTTCGCTTGGTGTTTCTCCGGATACGGTTGCTGCTGGACTCGGTGGCGTACGGCAGGTACGTGGTCGGTTGCAGCGGGTAGCGTCGAAAGCACCTTTTTCGGTGTTCGTGGATTATGCGCATACGGATGATGCGTTACGTTGTGTTTTGCAGGAATTGCGTAGTTATACGTCTGGCCGTCTGCGCGTGGTGTTTGGGTGCGGTGGTGGTCGCGACAAGGAAAAGCGGGCGATGATGGGGCGTGCTGTGTATGAGAATAGCGACGTTGCATATGTGACTACGGATAATCCGCGGCATGAACGTCCAGAGGACATTATTTCTGATGTGCTTGCTGCCTTTCCTGCGGGGGAGAATGTTGTGTCTGACCTCGATCGACGGGCAGCGATTCGGCTGGCATTTTCGCAGGCGGAAGCTGGAGATACGGTGTGTATTGCCGGAAAGGGTCATGAGACGTATCAAGAGGTTGAAGGTCGCATGTTACCGTTTGATGATGCCGAAGTGGCGGAAGAGGTACTACGAGAGTTAGGATATTAAGCTATGACTGCCAGTGATGCCATCTTTGATCCAGCTTGGTTGGTGCGTGCAACGGGTGGTCGGTGGCTAGGAGGACCAACGGCGCCGGTCAAAGGCATATGTCATGACACACGAACTTT
>SKVN01000167.1 GCA_007129405.1 Kiritimatiellia bacterium | reverse complement strand
TCAGCAGCTCCCGCAATCAGCTCTCGGCAGCAAGGCGCCCTTGCAGGCGATGAAGGAATGGCACAAACTCAAGCCACAGCTGTTCAGGAAGCAGCCATACTACCTTCCGGGATGTGACAGGCGGAAAGGATCATTTAGATCCGCATTGACCGACAGTCACTTTGATGATCATATCATAAGAATAGGTTAAGTTCAGGCGTACTTCACCGGATAAGTTTGGATCAAATTGTTGAGAGTTTGCTTATGGTGACCTTGCTGCGAGTCGGTTCTTTGTTGGGTGACGGTTAGGTGACCAAAACGTCTCGTGAACTAAGGCCCGCAAGACCGATCGGTGCCACTGACATCAAAGCGGCGACCAAGCACCTCTCGGAGAATGTTCAGAGAGCTAAGCCTCTGAAAGTGTTGATAGTCGACCTTAACAACTATGCTAGTTTCCCTACCTTGGCCGTCGGGCTTTTGACAGCGTCGTTGCGGGAGCAAGGACATGTGGTAGACGTCTTGTGTCCGCTGGCATTCGATGTGCCGGCAACGGTTCGTGAACGGCGCGAGTGGATCTGGGATCATTATCGGCGTCGTCTTCACCTAACCGATTTTGTGCCTGCTCTCACGATCCGGGATACTATGCGCCGGCTGCGGGAGCGTCATATCGAGCGGCCGCACGCGACCGTCTTACGAGAATTGGAGACGGCATTGGACCGGCGCCCTGACGCGGTTCTTCTGTCGGCCTATCTGCAGCATTACGCCACTGTCCGCGAGATCGGGCGCATGGCGGCTGAACGCGATGTGCCAGTCATCTTGGGCGGTCCGATGTTCAATCTCCCGGATGTCGCGGCCGCTTGGAGAGATTTACCGGGGCTTTCGGCGATTGTCGGTGCAGAAGTAGATCGGACCCTCCCCGCAATCTTGACAGCGCTGAATGAAGGAAGTGATCTCTTGCAGTTCAGCGGCGTTACCCTGCCTGACGGAAGATCATCCGCAGCGGCCATGCCCCTGCGCGCGCTTGACACGTCACCTGTACCCGATTTTACGGACTTTCCATGGGACCGCTACCCGGTCCGGATCATTCCGGTGATGACCGGACGGGGCTGTCAATGGGACAAGTGCCTGTTCTGCTCGGATGTGATTTCTGCATCGGGGCGCACCTTTCGCACCCGGAGCGTCGAGAACGTTCTGCTGGAACTCGAAGAACAGGCGCGGCGCCATGAGACCACCAATTTCCTGTTCCTCGATCTCAAGCTGAACTCATGGCCGGACATGCTGCGCGGCATCGGCCGTAATTTGGGTCGGTATGTGCGGGGCGCCGAGTGGATCGGCACTGTTCACGTCGATCAGCGGCGTGACAACGGGTTGTCCCGCCATGACCTCGAGGCGGCCGTTGAGGGTGGAATGCGGCGCATCTCCTTCGGTTTGGAAAGCGGCAGTCAGACATTGCTCGACGCCATGAAAAAAGGATCGTCGGTGGAACGCAACTCGCTTTTCATACGTGATGCGCACGCTGCGGGATTGTCGGTGCGGTGTACCATGTTCAAAGGGTTCCCGGGCGAAACTGCTGCCGACATGGAATTGACTGCAGATTTCCTTGAAGCGCATGCCGAGTTCCTTGGTCGCGTCCATTTCAACGATTTCACGTTACAGACCGGCACTCCGATTTGGGACGCTATGCAGGCCAAGGCTGTCGGCAACGAATTGCCTCCACTGGACGTTCACACTCACAGGAATGCGCGCGCCCGCTCGGAATACCGATACCGGACACCACCCGATCGTGCCTATCGTCGCGCGAAAGCCCGCGCGCTGAAGGTGGTTCACCAGATCAACCGCCGACACCTCTCGAATACGGCGCGTCAATTCGATGGCCTGATGTGAGCCAATATATCCGCGCAATGTTCGGTCGATCAGACGCGACCACCGGGAGCACGCTGGAGCGCCGCATCAGACGAATTTCTGCACTCGAGAGGCGTGAGGAAGCGCGGACGTTCCTGAACACATTCCATGATGCCGCAAATCATGGGGGTGCCCTGCGTCAACGCCGATGGGCTGAGGTGCGGCGTGATCTGATCAGGCACGGCCATTACGAACACAGCCCTGAAGAGCTTGCTTTCGGCGCGCGCCTAGCCTGGCGCAATACCGGAAAATGCATAGGTAGACTGCCTTGGGCCGGACTTGAAGTTGCGGACTGTCGCACCCTTACCGACCCTTACGCCATCGTGGCGCGCATGGCGGAGCATCTGCGAGAAGCAGATTCAGGCGGGGCAATCCGGTCACTCATCTCGATTTTTGCGCCTGTGAAGGGGACGAACCTGCCCAACTGGATCGAGAGTTCGCAGATCATCAGATACGCCTGCCATCACCTTCCTGACGGCACAATTATAGGTGACCGGCAGAACGCTGACGCGACACGTCTTGCGCAATCGATGGGCTGGAGCCCAGGCAGCGAGCCCGGGCCCTTCGATCTGTTGCCCTACTTCGTACGTGATCCACAGGATAGACGGATCATGATTGACCCGCCGCGCGATCATATTCGAGAAATCAGTATCACTCATCCCGATAGGGATGATTTCTCCGAGCTTGGGCTGCGCTGGTACACGGTGCCCCTGGTCAGCAACATGATATTGACGATCGGCGGAATTGACTATCCCTGTGCGCCTTTCAATGGGTTCTACATGTGCACCGAGATAGCGTCACGAAATTTTGCCGATGTCCAACGCTATGATCTGTTGCCGAAAGTGGCCCGCACCCTTGATATCAACGATGCGACACCACTTTGGCGTGATTCGGCGCTGACGGAACTGAATCGTGCGGTCTTGCACTCGTTTCAGGAAGCGAGCACGACCATGATTGATCACCACAAGGCCTCTGAGCAGTTCATGATCTTTCACAAGCGCGAGCAGGCATGTGGACGCCGTGTCGCTGCGGATTGGCGTTGGATTGTCCCACCTCAGGCCGGAGCCGCTTGTGACGTATTCCACCTGAAAATGCGAAACTTTCACCCTGTGCCGAACTTCTATCGCGACCGTGGGTCCGACGGTCTGCGTTTGATGCCATGGTATGGCGATGGATATCGTGGGCGCCTCGCAGTTTGGACCGACAGACTGACCCGCCGATGGCGCCTCTGGAAGCGGATGGCATGGTAGAGGGCAGTGGATTTCATGTCGAGATTCAGTCCTTGCGACAGGAATTGAAGCTGCGCATCCTGTTGCAAAACATGCTCTTGCAGGGACTTCCTGTTATTTTTGCGGCCTTGGCTGCTGCTTCTGTGCTTAAACCCGCCGCCTCTGGCGCATTATGTCTTGTTTTCCAAAGTGTCATGCTTGCTGCAATCGTGCAGTGGTGCCATCACGGAGTGCGGACGGCTCAGATCAAGGCCTTCCTGCAGGAGCTCAACCCGGATGGAGAATATGGAAAGTGGGAAACCTGGCTTCCCGCACACCGCCCCGCCACACCCTTGGGCTCGCGTTGGATGGTATCCACAAAAGGTGTGTTTCTGGGGCTTGGTGCCATATTTCTCGCCCTCCACATGGTGGTTACACCGGAGTTGAACACTCCGCTTCTGCTGGCGTCTTGTCTTGTGTGGGCAACAGGCGCGGCATTTCTTTTCACCAATCCCAAAGAATAGCATGACCCCCGCGTTCCCCCCTTTTGGCATCGTTGTTCCCATCCGCAACGAAGCTGCGACCCTACGCGAGACCTTACCTGCGCTTGTGCAGTCAATAGGACAGTTGCCTGCGCGGCCTGTCTGGGTTTGTAACGAATGCAGTGATGACAGTGCAGAGGTTATCCGGGAGTTCGCAGGGCAGGACGCGGAAATCCTCATTCTTCCGCATGCGGGAAAGTCGACTGCCCTGCAGGCCGGGGATGATGCGTTGGAGCGGCTGTTCCCGCGTTTCTATCTTGATGCTGATGTCAAACTTTCTCCGGGGGCGTTGCCTGCGCTACTGCACCTGTTGTTGAGCGGTCAGGCAGATCTTGTTGCGGCACGGCGCAGTCATGAAACGAGCGGGGTGACGGCCCTGTCCGCCGCGATGGCACGGACGTGGGATGCTTTGCCATATGCGCAGGAAATGGGCTTTCTGGGCGCGATAGGCGTGTCCAGTGCCGGACGCGCGTGTTGGGGACGCTGGCCTATTGTTATGGGCGACGACCTTTTCGTCACAGCGAGCATCGCGCCAGATCGCCGCCAGATCGTGACGCATGTCACTGGCACCACACGCCCTCCGGCAGATTTTGTCGGTTGGGTGCGGATGCGCGCGCGCTGGCGACAGGGCGAGGCAGAACTGCGCGCGATGGGGTTAATAGCAGCAAAACCTCCCGGACAACGACGTGCGCTCTTGCGCCAGATGGTGACACCAAGACTGGCCCTTGGTGCCTGGGCCTTTGCTGCGGCCCGGCTGCTTGCACCACTGGTTCACACGACTCCAGCGTCCGGCTGGCAGCCTGACCGGAGAACCTTTCGTTGAAAGTGATCCCAAGCGCGACACGACATACTCGCGACCAGATTGAAAGCTGAACATGAGTTTAGCCGGTTCACAGCATATTGGGACCAGAGAGCGCCCTGACCTGAGCGTAATAATTGTCAGTTATAACACCTGCGCACTGACGTTGCGGGCAGTTCGTTCCGTCTATGACCAGAAGGGACCAGCGCTGGAAGTCATTGTGGTGGACAATGCCTCCAGCGATGGAAGCGCCGCGCAACTGGCAAAAGAGTGGCCGAAGGTGCGCCTCGTGGCCTTGCCCGATAACATTGGGTTTGCCCGAGCGTGCAATTTGGCTGCTGGCGTGTCAAAGGGTCATTACCTGTTGCTTCTTAATCCAGACGCGTGTCTTTTGCCAGGTGGTCTGGATGCAATCATGAGTTTCGCGCGGCGCTGGCCAGACGCGAAAATCTGGGGAGGGGTTGCGCTCAACCGTGATGGAGACCTTAATCCACTCTCCTGCGCACGTCGTCCGACTGTGTGGTCGATCATGTCGCAAGCTGCCGGGCTGGCAGCGATTTTCCCCGACCGGGAACTTTTCAATCCGGAAGCCATGCCCGCTTGGTGCCGTGACGAGGAACGCCACGTCGATGTGATTATTGGGCACTTTCTCCTGATCGGGAGAACGGTCTGGCAAAAGCTGGACGGGTTTGATCCAGCCTATTTCATGTATGGTGAAGATGTAGATCTTTGCGTCCGCGCCATACTCATGGGCGCGCGCCCGGCAATCACCCCAACCGCTAGAGTTGTGCATGAGGGCGGTGCTTCCCAGCCTCAAGCTCCCCGCAACGCCCAGATCCTGGCAGGGCGCATCCGCTACGCGCGCTGCCATCTCCCATATATCCAGAGGTCCCCTGCTGTCTGGGCGATCCGACTAGGCGTCGCACTCAGGCTTGTTGCTTACGCGACCTTTTATCTTTCTGCCAATCATCGTCAACATTTCTTTCGCCTTCGCCAAGTCTGGAGAATGCGAGACCTATGGTGGAATGGATATCCGGATGTCGCAGTCTTTGGCAGCAGAGAAACCTGCGCGCAAAGGTGATAGTTAGCTTAAGCACTACCTATGGCTAGGTGATTTCGATATCGTTGCTTCGTCTGCGTGACTTTGCAGGCCGCCGAGAATTGCTGCGGTAAGCGTGAATGGCCGGTTCGTGAGGCAGCGCTGCTGCATGCTAAATACGATGAACGGCAGAAGTGGGCCGGGTTTGCCTTCCCCCTCCCTCCCATGGTTCCTCCTGGGCCCGATCCGTATACGGGGGGGCTGAGCGCG
>SKVN01000187.1 GCA_007129405.1 Kiritimatiellia bacterium | reverse complement strand
AGGCTGAGCACGATGCCCACGATTGCGCCGCCGGACACGAGCTGGGGAAAGATCATGCCAATGCCGGATATAAACGGATTGAGCGCGAGACGGAGTGGATATTTCAGGATCAATTTCAACGGCCGCACACCTTTGGCGCGCGCTGTGGTCACATACGGTTTCCCGAGCTCATCGAGCATATTGGCTCGCAGCACGCGGATCATACCGGCCGTGCCGGATACCCCGATAACGACTACGGGAATCCAGATGTGCTGGAGCAGGTCGATAACCTTGCCGAAGTCCCAGTGTGGCTGCATGGCATATTCCGGTGAGAAGAGTCCGCCCACCGGCAAGCCCAGTACGGAAGAACCAATATACATCATGACAAGTGCGAGCAGCATGGGGGGGACGCACATGCCGATAAAACCGAAAAAGGTAAATACATAATCCCCAATGGAATATTGTTTCACAGCGGAGTACAGCCCGATGGGAATTGCAACGATCCATGTAAAGATAAGCGTGAAGAGGGAAATCAGCAGGGTCAGCATAATACGATCGCCCACGAGTTCGTTTACACGTTGCCCATCCTCCATGCTGCGTCCCAAGTCGCCTTGCAAGAGCCCGCGGTCTGCCGAGTCGAAGCTGACAAACCAGGGTAGCCCGATCCAGCGCACATAACGCATGGGGGCGGACTCTTCCAGGTGGAACAAGTCTCTGAGTTCTGCAGCCTGCTGGATAGCGGCCGTGTCACCATCCATTTCTAGTTGTTGAATCCGCGTTGTGATGAAATCGCCCGGTGGCAGCTCGATGATCGTGAATACACAAACCGACATGACAAAGACCGTGGGCACAAGAATGATGAGCCGGCGGGTAATAAACGGGTGCCGCACGATGAGGAGCAACGCACCGAGCAGCACGATGCCGGTAAACAGAAAACGGATGATACTTCCAACCCGCTGCGCGGCAAATCCTGTCGGCGTCGTTGCCGTGGAGGTAACCGTCTGTAGTGTCCGGCGTGGATCGGGGTCCACCTCGGTCATCAGGCGCTGTATCAATGCGCGGGCACTATCGGAGTCCGTGGGATTTTCAAAGAAGTAGGTTTCCACACCGGCGTTGGCGGGAGTGTTGAATATGTGGCCGGTAATGGCGTTGCGGGGGACATTGCGTAAACCGCGTTTGACAATGACCAACTGCGGGGTGGGCGTGGCAATGTTGATGGTCCAGAGATTCTCCGCCGCAATATCCAGAATCTGCCCGAAAACATCCTGTTGTTCCTCCAGATCCGAGGCGGACAGGGCGTCGCGCAGCAGATACATGCTTTGGCGCAGGGGATGGTCTGGCGGTGGCTCAATGGCGTGTCCGCGCTCTCTGGATAATGCAGAACCGTGCGTTCCTCCGAACAAATACCATGTGGCAAAACCGGGCGCATAGAAAGAGTGGTGCTGCGTGGGGACAAAATTGCGTGGTTCCGTAAGCGGCAAAAACTCGCTCTCTCCCGTCCATACCGTAAAGTCATGTTCCAAGGCGGATTGCTTGGCCTGCCAAAGGTTGCGCGAAAGAAGCTGCGGGATAACTCTTACTCCGACGGCCCGCCAGTCATCTACCAGAAACTGGGTGGGCCCCATTCCCGTGAACTCACTGATGTTCAGGAAAAAGGTCATGCGTGTGCCATCTGGAAACGTCCGGTATCCTTCACTGTCGCGTCGCGTGAGTCCGATCTTGTCGAGCAGGGCATTGGCGCGTGCGGGATCGTATGCAATGAACGCATTGGCCAGCGCGGGATGATGGAAAGGCGATTCCGGTCCCGGATCCAATTGTGCGGGCTCCACAATATTATCGTATTCCGCACGAATGATATCCGCCCGATTGAGGGCTAGCGAAAGTGCCTGGCGAAATTCCTTTTTGTTGAGGTAGGCATGCTTCCAGACCGTGTCCGGCTTGTCGGCGTCAACCCGGCGATTGAGATTGGGAAAGATCACAAAGTTGGATCGTTCGCCACGGAACCAGAAATAGACATCATATTGTCCCGATTCACGATTGCCCATATACAGGGTATGATCCTCGTAGCGGATATGCCGCATCTGCATGGTGATGTCGCCCGCCGACGCCGTGACCGCCAGCATGTCTTCCGAGCGCAGGTCATTTACGACCCGGTCGATATAGGGCAATTGATTTCCGTGGGTATCTACCACGGGGTAATAGGGGTTACGGACAAATCCATAGGGGGCCGAAGCTTGATGCGCGCGTATGATCCAAGGTTCCATACTCGGCTGTTCAGGGTTGCGAAAATCCTTGAGGCGAAAATAGGCCGAGCGT
The DNA here is from genome assembly GCA_007129405.1 of Kiritimatiellia bacterium. Taxonomy (GTDB): domain Bacteria; phylum Verrucomicrobiota; class Kiritimatiellia; order UBA8416; family UBA8416; genus T3Sed10-140. Next base: position 3,483 of record SKVN01000187.1, on the reverse strand, counting down.
GCCGATGGTGCGTTTTGCACGGCCATCATACGTTCGATGGTCTCAGGATCCCCCAATTCCGGATGAAAGGGCCGGAGGTAATGTTCCGGCGCCCAGAATACCTCTTTGGCCATGACTTCCGGAAACTGCCCATGCGGCATGGGAAAATGGAATATGATGGTGTGGTCATCGATCATTTCGATGTCACCCATTTGTCCCCATACCTGCATCTGGCGCGGGTTACTCTCGAAAAAGCGTATTTCGTGTTCCCACCAATAGAGAATATCGCGTGCAGTGAAGGGATGTCCATCTGACCAGCGGATACCGCGCCGCAGATACACGGTGTAGGTTTGTAGATCATCGGAAACCGTCCAAACCCTTGCTAGATGCGGTTTGATCGGGTAGCCCAGCGGCGACCAGCGTGCCAATCGCGCGCCCCCGATGCGCCAGGTCATCACGCTTGTATCGCCTTCCGAGTTCACAATCCGGTACCAGCTTCCGCCATATTGACCAATGCCTTCCACACCCTGCATGACCACCGGTTCCGGACCGATGCGTTCAAGAAGCGGCGGCAATTGGCCTTGCGCCACCAGCTCAGCCAGTAATGGTGACTCTCCCTTGGGAAACCAGTCTGCTTGCGGTCCTTCGCTGTTGTCCACTTCCACGTGCAAGACAGGAACAAGTTGCGGATCGAAAGAGGTGTCGCGGTCGATCGCCGCCTGTTGGATTTCTTCGGGCGTATAATCGGGAAGCGGTGCCCGTAGATTCGGTTGCGCGAGCCGGGCCAGAATACCCAGCAAAACGGTCATGCCCACCGCCGTGAACAAAACCGTCAGCAAAAATTTAACGATGGCGTTAAATAACTTCACGTTGTCCCCTCATCGGCGGCAACGGATTGCCGCCCTCTAAATGTAAGCACATTTGAGAAATTGGAGGGACGCAATCCTTTGCGTCCGTTGCCCAACGTAGGCTGTGAAAGTTGTCCATGTTTATAAGTATCCGTTTGCGCATGGGAAAACCCGTGTTTAAGAATCTCCTCGGCCCGGAAACAGGCCGTCCATTGTCCGGGGGCAATTTCCCGTAGGGGAGGCGGATTGCCGGGCACATCACAGAGTCCTTTTTGGGCCAGCGGACAGCGGGGATGGAAGCTGCATCCTGCAGGTGGATTGGCGGGGTCGGCGGTGTCACCTGACACAGCCGGACGCAAACGAATGTCTGGATCAGGCGAGGGGACGGCTGCTAAAAGTGCGTGGGTATAGGGATGATAGGATTTTGTGTAGATTGCATCGATGTGGCCGAGCTCAACAACTCTACCGCAATACATTACGGCGACGCGGTCGCAGATATGTTTAACTACGCTAAGGTCATGCGCAATGAACATATAGGTTAAGTGCAGTTCTTCCTGTAAATCTTCGAGCAAATTGATTACTTGGGCTTGTACCGATACATCCAGCGCCGAGACGGCCTCATCTGCGAGGATAAGCGATGGGTTCATGATAAGCGCTCGGGCAATACCGATACGTTGGCGCTGTCCGCCGCTGAAGGCATGGGGATAACGCGTTCGGTGCTCCGGTTTCAGTCCCACACGCATAAGCGCTTCGACCACTTGGTCCCGTAGCACCGTGCCACTAGCCAATTTATGGATAACCAATGGTTCTCCCACAATGTCGCCCACGGTCATGCGTGGATTCAGGGAAGAGAATGGATCCTGAAAAATCATCTGCATTCGTTGGCGCAAGGGTTTCAGTTCGTGGGCTGCCAGTGCTGTCAAATCGACTTGTTGTCCCTCGTAATGGAAATGTACCTCGCCTGAGGTGGGGTTGATCGCTCGCAGGATGGCACGTGCCGCCGTGGTTTTGCCAGATCCGCTCTCTCCAACAATGCCGAGGGTTTCGCCTTTGGCCACATCGAAGCTGACATGGTTTACCGCACGCACTTCGCCAATTTTACGGCGTACCAATCCTTGACTGCGGATCGGGAAGAACTTGCATAAATCGCGCACGGAGAGCAGTGGGGGGGCGTCATGTGTTGGTGTTGTGCCCGCAGTGCGCTCCGGATCTTGCGGCGTAGAAACCAGTTCGCGGGTTCGTGAAACCACCGCGGCAACTTTCTGTAGTACGGAAGCCTTGTTCGCCGAAGCTTCGGTTTTTTCTTCGGTGGAAATCTCGCGCCAGCGGAAGCAGGCGGCAGCATGCGCATCTGTGCGCGCATCCAATGCCGGCGGGGCTCCTGCATCGCATACGCCCGGCTTGTGGTAGGGGCAGCGAGGATGAAATGGACAGCCGGTTGGAAGTTGTCCGGCGGCCGGTACAGAGCCCTTGATGGAACTCAACCGAGGTTGATCCGTGTTAAGTCCCGGCAAAGAAGCCAAAAGGCCTTTTGTATAAGGATGCATGGGATGCTTCAATACATCACGAACAGAACCTTTCTCCACGATGCGTCCCAGATACATGACGGCTACATCATCGGCGGTCTGGGCAACCACGCCAAGATCATGCGTGATCAGGAGCACACCAGCCCCCAGGTCGTCACGCACTTTGCTAATGAGTTGCAGAATCTGTGCTTGAATGGTGACATCAAGTGCGGTGGTTGGCTCATCGGCAATCAACAACCCCGGATTGCAGACAAGTGCCATGGCAATCATGACACGCTGACGCATACCACCCGAAAACTCGAAAGGATATTGTTTGAGGCGACTGGCCGGATTCGGAATGCCAACCTTTGCTAACATTTCCACGGCCCGTGCTTTCGCTTCGGCCTTCGTGACCTTTTGATGCGTGAGAATCGCTTCACAAACCTGATTGCCGACCGTATGAACAGGACTGAGCGCCGTCATCGGTTCCTGGAAAATCATGCTGGCGACACCGCCACGCACATCATAAAGCGCTTTGGCATTCTCGGAGAGCCCGAGTACCTCGACCGAATCTTCGCCCTCCTTGCCACAGAGATGGATGCTGCCACCAATGATTTTCCCGGGCGGACGAATGAGCCGCAGAATCGACATGGAGGTGACGCTTTTGCCGCAGCCGCTTTCGCCAACCAACCCCAGAATGCGTCCACGTCCGATTTTCAGGGAAATGCCATCAACTGCATCAACGGCACCAGCCTCCGTTTGAAAGCGGACCCGCAAATCCTTGATTTGCAATACAGGTTGTTGCGTCGATGGAAGCATTACGTATTCTGCATTGTCTGTTCACATCAGATAATGCGGTAAATCCACTCATACAGTGCCGTTACCGCATCAAGACCGAGTCGACCGTAAATGGTGTGTAAGCAAAAATCAATCTTCGATTCCTGATAGGATTCCTTCGGTTCGCGTTGCGCAAATTATGGGTGCCGACGTTTTCCGTATCCTGCAAGCGAGTCTAGTTTCTCGTTAGCCCCGGCCCCGAGCGCGCTCGGATAATGCAGAGTTGTAACTTGTGTCGAAGTGCTGGGAATTCGGTTGAACGAGAACGGCGACGAGAACGGTAAACGATTTTGTTTTACTACTCGTAATCCGTT
>SKVN01000038.1 GCA_007129405.1 Kiritimatiellia bacterium | reverse complement strand
GGTAACTTGGTTCTGTCCGTAATGCTATAAAAGGGCTCCTCGACACAATAGGGTGGGTGCGGGTAGTTCAGGGGCATGTACATGCAGAGAGGCTGATCGCCGTCATATTGCCGGATAAAGTCAATGGCTCCCAGAATGATGGCCCAATCGCCATCGCAGTAGATGTCTTCGCTCCTTTTGTCGAGCTTGCCTTTGAAAAAGCTGAAGAAATTATCGCCATCCTTGGGACCCCGCCATTCCTTTGCGCCGCCATGCGATCCTTCGCGTGGTGTCAGGCCCCAGCGCTGATAGTCTTCCTGTGTAGGTCGAAAGCGGACATCGCAGTATGGGGAAATATCGTCTTGGCCGGGGGTGAGATCGTTTTTGCCGCCCCACCAGATAAAATAGCCGTTGTCCTTGAGAACCTTGAGAAGGTTGGGTTCGCCGCGTTCGGGATGCAGCATATGGTACATGGTGCGATGCCCGCGCACATGCGGGTACCAACCGGTCATGAAGCTACAGCGACTGGGCGTGCAGACCGTATTCTGGCAGAAGGCAGATGAGAAGGAAACGGCATCTTGTGCTACAAACTGGTCGACATTGGGCGTGACCGCAGCAGGATTGCCCATATGCCCCAGTGTGTCGCCACGCCACTGGTCTGGGTTGAAGATGATGATGTTCGGTTGTTTGCGCATATGGAATTCTAACCGCCTCAATACAAATACATACAGGCACAGAAGATCGCATGTAATGTTGTTCATGCAAAACAGAATTGCATGGAGAGCAAGCGGCAATCAGTACGTGGCTACCTCCCCCCGGCGAACCGAGGACATTTTGCGCCAGCATCTATTCGTTGGTTTTCGTAGGTGCGTTCGTCGAGGTTCGCTCATCTAGCGTGATAGTACGTTTTGGGAAAATCGACTCTTCTTTATGAATGGCTGGCCTTAAAAATTTACCAGGACGAGATTGCCACTTTACGCTTTTGAACTCAATTTCAATGAAATCATCCGCACAGAATCCATGTGTTTTGCAAAGCGGATGTGAAGATAGATCAATTAAAAATCCCTCTTCCGTTTGTAACGTGCTTTCTTCTCCCACGTAAAACAGTTCTTCTCCATCATGCGAAAAATAGCGTCCTACGAATACTTTGTACTCATAGGAACGTTCCTCGCTGTAGATATCCCGAATGACCGTGGGAACTTCAACCTTGATGTTTCTTCCTATGGCTAGAATTGCTCGTATCGACATATTTTATATCCCTGACAACACATTGTCTGTTTTGATGTATGTAATGTTTTGATTACGTTAGCGCTAGTGCAAAAAACCGGTTGTAATTTGCTACGTTTTGCTGCTCGTGTCTACCCTTTATGTGTCTATGCGATATTTTGGCATATCCACACAGACACATATCATCTATTTTGCCGTTTGTATAGTTTCGTTACATGTTTTTCCTGAAGATGAAACCTGCTTTATGGTTCAGTTGGATACGGATACGAATCGTCAGGCAAGATTGGAGCTCATCACGTAGAGCCGATCGCCTGTTTCAAGCCTTGTGGAGGGAGGGGCGAAAAGCATGGTTTTGTCGGATTTGCGAATGGCAATAACCATGCCACCCAATTCCTGGCGGACATGCCCTTCGGCTAATGTGCGCCAGGCATAGGGAAAATTCTGACGCCAGCGCCTGATTATTTATTATCCCAGATGGGCTCGTTGCACTCGTCGCACATTTTCGTCGGTGAGAACGTCATGATAAGCCACATCGGCAACCAGATGCCGAACGTTAAAATTGTGATGAACAGGTTTTTCCAGTGATTTACCGGATTAAAATGGTAGCTGACTTGTTTTCCGCAAGTATCGCAGTGTACGGTTTTTTCCTGATGCATGTTATCCATCCTTATATAATGATAAGCCAATCGTTCAAGTGTTCGCCCTCGTTGGAATTCCCCTGGTCGCGGTGATATCCCGTGTGCCTGACGGAGTAAGGGCAGTATTTGCAGGTTGCGAGTGGATGGCTAAATATTGAACTGGCAATGCAGGATGCGAAGGGGGCGCAAAGCGGAGTGGAGGCCCCGCTGGCGGTCGTATCGACCAAAAACAGAATGTATACACCAACAGCCCAGCCCACTGCGGCCCTGCCAAAAGCGGGAGACTGGAGTATCACGAAATCCCTGTTGTTCTCGTTCCGACCGAAGAAACGAAAAAATAAACGCATCAGGCAGTTGTACGGCGATCGCGGCTGTTGTGTTCCGAGGGGCTGCTGCACTAAAGGACAACTGCGGCCCTTGCGGCCACGCAGCCAAAAGGAGCGTTGCCATGATACATACGAGACAGACAAGAGAGACAGATACTGACTGTACTCTTGCAGGAGATTTTCCCCGCGTAATGGATTGTTTGGTGAAACGATACAATAAGTTCCGCATGCTTCTTCCTTTTTCCCGCGACGACTAGACAATAAGCAAGACCATGCAAGGCGGTCAATACACAGTTTGGTCTGGCTGAAATTGCTGGCGACACTTGCTTTTGGCTTGCTTTTTTTTGTTTGGCCGTGGGAAGAATAGGGCACGAAATTGATGTAACCTTCGCCGAAGCAGAAGAGCAGTGGTACGCATGCCTAAGTTAAAAAAAATATCGATTCCCTTCCGGGCTGCTGTTTCCATGCTGTCGGCTTATGCTTGGAGCCGATTGGCCGAGCAGGCGCGCGCGGTGGCATTTATCGTAATATATCTGGGGGCATTTCAGGTGTTTGTGCTGGGGATCACCCCACGCGTGGCCCTTGGTTTTGCTGGTGGCATCGGATTGGTGATTCTGGGGCTGGCGCTTTTCCTGGAGGGACTTTTTCTGGGGCTGATGCCGATTGGGGAGCGCGTCGGGGTAAAGTTACCGCAACGTGCCGGCTTGGCGGCCATTCTAGTGTTCGGGTTTCTGTTGGGTCTTGGATCCACGCTGGCGGAACCGGCGGTGGCGGCCTTGCGGGCGATGGGCGGGTTTGTCAATGCTTGGGATGCACCCCTTTTGTATCACATGATCGAGAATCGGGCCGGGCAATTGGTGGCAGCAATCGGAGTAGGTGTCGGGCTAGCCGTCGCCATGGGTATGCTCCGCCTTTACTTTGCCCTTTCGATCAAGCCCTTTGTCTATTTGCTGATACCCGTGTTGCTCGTGCTTTCGGCATATTGTGCGATAGATGCCAATCTGGCGGCCTTGCTGGGATTGGCCTGGGATACGGGGGCCGTAACGACTGGGGCCGTCACCGTTCCGCTGGTGGTGGCACTTGGCATTGGCGTCTCGCGCGCGGTCGGGAAACAAAAGGAAGGTGCCAGCGGTTTCGGTATGATCATGCTGGCTTCGGCGGTTCCCATTCTTGCTGTACTTGTGCTCGGGATCATCGTGAATCAGGAATTACCACAAAAAATGTCGGAAGCGGCATTTTTTGCGCCGGTGAATCGAGAGGCTGTGCGGCCACTTTTTGCGGAGGATGCAGGACTCGTTCGGCATGTCTTTCAGCGTGGATCAGAAGAGGGGCGGCGAGCTGTGTTTCAAACAGAAGCGGCGCACGAGCAAGCGGTCAAAGCACTGGCGGATGCGGCGCACAGACGCACGGTATTGGGGGATATGTCTCTTGTGGTGTGGTTACGTTTACGTGCTTCGGCTTGGGAGCGATCCCTGTTGCCAACCATTGTGGCAGGGGAGGCGGAGCGAGGAGGTGCACCGAACATGGCTGGAGGCGATGTTTTTGTGTCGTCGTTGCGAATTGCGGTGCAATCCGTCCTGCCACTCACGGCACTGCTGTTGATCGTCTTGTTTGTTTTGTTGCGAGACAGGCTGCAGTATCACGACGAGATGGTGCTGGGCATTTTGATGAGTCTGGTGGGAATGGCGGTGTTAACTAGTGGCATAAGCACAGGGCTGGCGCCGATGGGAGATGAGGCCGGACGTTCTCTGCCGCGATTGTTCCGGTATGAAGCGCGTGAAGCATCGCGCATTGTGATTGAGCCCTTCGACCCCGCCACGGATCTGATTACGGTGCATGCGCGCGATGGCCAGCGGACGCAATATTTTTATCTGCAAGACGCCAGCGCCAAGCCGCGTCGTGTGTTCTTTGACCCTGGCCAATTTGACTCAGAGCGCGGGCGGTATGAGCACATCGAGATGGATCGTCCTTTGTTCCAGGAGCATCTGACGATACTGGGGCTGGGCTTGGTGCTGCTGTTTGCCTTCGGCTTGGGGTATGGCTCCACTTTGGCAGAACCGGCCTTGAGTGCCTTGGGGCGCAAAGTGGAGGAAATCACGGTGGGCGTCGTAAAGCGCAAAGGCGTGGTGCGGTCGGTCTCGATTGGTGTGGGGTTGGGCTTGCTGATTGGTATGGCTGGTATTGTTTATAATGTGCCGACATTCTGGTTGCTTTTACCGCCGTATGTATTGCTGTTGTTGCTAACATTCTGGAGCGACGAGGATTTCGCGGGCATTGCATGGGATTGTGGTGGTGTAACCACGGGTGTTGTTACGGTTCCGTTGGTGATGGCGATGGGGGTGAGTGTGGGAGGCGAGTTGCAGGTGGTCGATGGTTTCGGGGTACTGGCACTGGCATCTGCTTATCCCATTTTAACGGTGCTCTTGTATGGCATGGTGTTGCGCTTGCGGCAGCGTCGCAGCATTCGTGAACTGGAGGCGCAGCCCAATGGATAAACAAATGACAGTTCCCCGTCCTGTGAGCCGTATTACCTGTGCGGTGCATCGTGCCATGGGAGATGCAATCACGGAGACACTACAGGCTGCAGGGGCTGATGCTATCATGGTCGAAAGCGCGCGCGGCGTGCGACAACGCGTGCGTGCCAGACGCGGGCTGCTGCCAGGTGTCAAAACAGATTTTGATGATGCACCGATGCTACAGTTCCGGGTGAGTGTGCCGCGAGCGGAATCCGCCGGGGTTGTAGCTTCCCTGGTTGAGGTGGCACAGTTGCGCATTCCCGGGCACGGCTTGCTGTATGTACAGGATGTGGACCAGTATAGTGCCGAAGGACCGGCCATTGCATCGCCTGGCGTACGCGAGGGAGAAGCAGGAACCTTGCGGGACATGGCCTTGCTCACCTGTATTTTGTCGAGCGCAGGGGCCGGGGATGCCTTTGCGCGAGTGGCTTTGTCACTTGGTGCGGGTTTTCCTGTGATTAGCAATGGCATGGGTACCGGGATTCGTGACCAACTGGGCCTTTTGCGAATTGCAATTGCTCCGGAAAAAGAGATTGTACGTTTGATGGTGCCCGCGCAGGATGCTGCAAGCATCAGATTGTTGCTGATCGAAGACGGGCGTTTGAACCGGTCCGGTGCCGGGTTTTTATACCAGACCCCGATTCGCGAAGGACTCTTTGATCCTTTGTTGCGGATCGGACGCCAGCAACATGCCGCCAGTATGGAACAGGTGATAGCTGCCATCGACGATCTGAAGGGAAGCACGAGTTGGCGCAAGCGCTTTGTCAGCTTTGAGGAACGAACCGAGAATTTGGTGCAGCTCACAAATGGCAGGTATCATGAGATGTATTTCAGTTGCCGGGACGGAGCTGCGGCTACGTGGATTCGTGCGGCCATGGAGGCCGGAGCCGTGGGGGCCACAACGGCCCAAGCCCGGCGTATCCTGGCTGGTGGGGCGGATAGTGGCGGCGCGGCCCGCGAGATTGGTATTTTGTGTGTTCCGGGCGTGGTTGTGGGGCCGGTTTTGGATGCCTTGCTAGAAAAGGCGCATGCCGATGATGATCCCTGCGCTTGTGTGCAGGTGCAAAATGTTTCCGCGGTATTTGCGCATCAGCGCTAAACGTTCTGTTATTGATGAT
>SKVN01000203.1 GCA_007129405.1 Kiritimatiellia bacterium | reverse complement strand
CCTCTGCCTGCAGTCACCATACGCAACCGAGCAAGCATCTGATCAAGAAACGCAATTCGAGGCTGGTTAATATTCCATTTATCCCGGATCCGCACATTAAAAGTCAACGTCTCGCCAGGGCCGATTTCAATGCCGGACCCATACACATATGTAACCTGCTGCTGTGGGTCAAAACGTACAGTCAACCCACCGGCATCCAACACATCCTCAATCCGCACTTCAGAAGGTAGTGCACGGCGAATTTCGACATCCCGCCGGGCTTGCGTCGACGACGGATTATGCACAGAAATCACGACCGACGCCTCTCCATATTCAACCGGAATATGCACACCACGACGCGGGGGCGATGCAAGACGATCCTCACCCATCAATACCTCACCTGGATTCATTCCCGATGCAAGAACAAGATTCTCCAAGCGGCCAACCTTCTGACGCAATCTACGCTTCGAAGATAGATTATCTTCATAGGCTTGAATATGCTGCAAGGGGCCCACAACAGAAATCCGGTTTTCTTGCTGCTTGCGGAGAATTTGCCCCACAACGGCTTGTGCATCCTCTGAGAGGGTAGATGCTTCAGCACCATAGGCTGTAGGGCTTAGCATATCAGCCAAATGTTGGGCCTGTTCCCCGAATGCCAACACCTCATCGGGATCCAAAAGCCAGATATCGGCAATTTCAACATTGCGCACCGCTATTTCGCGGGGACCAAGGTTGAGCGAGCCATATACATAGTACGTATCACTTTTTACGTCATACCCTAACTGGAGTCCGGCCAGATTGACAATATCGTTGGTCGTAACACGCTCGGGCAAACTGGAACGAACGTCCACAGTCCGTGGCGTATCTGTTGGATTGGCGGCCTGAATTCGCAAAACCAGACGCGAAGCATGCGCAGACATGGCTGTAAGCACCCATATGGCACATATACCAGCGCAGACAAGCACCGCATGAAACAATTCGTAACTCCGCTTTCCGATCATGATCGCGTCATACTATCAATACATGGCTATACGTGCAACGTGAATTTAGCTGGAAGCAGAAAAACCCACACCAGAGGTACACGATGCCTCAAACATCTCTTTGAACCAAAACGGGCACTGCCTCATCCACGTCATTCCCATCAAAACGGAAGCATCTCGGCTTGATTAGGGAAATGAAAACATTTAGTCCGAAGAGCGCTGCGTAATGGCAACAAAGCCTTCTCTACTAAACTGGTCGCGAACAGTAACCAGATTGACGCCATCTGCCGCATTACGCCGGTAGACAGCAGTTACCCCACTGCTTGCCAGGATCTCCCCTAAACTGGAATCGCTGACCTCCCACTCCAATGGCAGCGAAAGCGTGGAATCCGCGCCTTCTCCAATAACGGTAAGAACCACGGAAGTATCATTTTTCAAGAGGGTATGCTCAGAAGGGTCAACCTCTAACCCCGAAACACCCTTAGCCTCTTCGCAGCCTGTCTGCGTGAGCAACAGCCCCAAAACAAAGACCGAAAACAAACATACTGGAATCCCAAAAAAAGGCTGTTTCTTCATTATCCCTCCAAAAATAGTTTCTGCATATTTGCACGCAATTTATACTTATGTCAACGGAATCTTCATGATTTTGCCCAGCACGAAGCAACCTAGCGTAACGAGAACTTGTAACCGACGCCATGAACCGTCTGAATGTGGACGGGGCGATGCGGATCAACCTCGATTTTTTTTCGTAGGTTAGCAACAAAGCTATCAAGAGAACGCTGTGTTCCTAAATACTCCATGCCCCAAACATCGTTCATAACAAGATCACGCGACAAGGCCTTCCCTTCGTTTTCAATAAAATAAACCAACAAGTCGAACTCGGTTCGCGTTAACTCTACGAACGCACCCGCACGGGTCATTGCCCGAGAATCCAAATCAATCTCGACATCTGCAAATTGATACTTGCGACCAGCTTTCTGCTGTAGCCGCCCTCTTCGCAAAACCGCTTTCAGGCGCGCCAACAACTCATCCATGCTGAAAGGCTTCGTAACATAATCATCCGCCCCCACTTCAAACCCCTGCAGTTTATCAAACTCCTCTGAGCGTGCGGTAAGCATAATCACCGGCATCGTCAAACCCTTCGCCCGCATTTGACGACAAACCTCAAAACCACTCATCCCTGGCAGCATGACGTCCAAAAGTACGGCATCAGGCCGGTGCTGTTGTGCCACCTCTAAAGCATCCCTACCCGTTTTACGGGTCTCAACATGATACCCTGCTTGCAAAAGACACTCTTCAAGCGCGAGTAAAATCGACTCTTCATCTTCCACAACAAGAACAGTCAGTAAGTCGTCATCCATACGATCCCTCCGTCAGAGCACAAACCGAAGAAGTACCAAAACAAGCGCAACCCTAAACCCGTCACGCTTTGCAATATCCGTAGCGCCAATCAAAACGTATGCCTCATTTATACCTATTTCTAATACAATTTGTAAAACTCTTTTCGTCCGCACCAAAAACCGCAAAATGCTTCCAAGACGCCCAAGTAAGCGGGCGCGGTCTAAACCGCAAAACAAAGCACGCGCCACCCATAGAACTTTTCTCAACACGAACTCTTCCTCCATGCCCTCGTACAATCTCCCAAACCAAGGCCAAACCCAGACCAATGCCACCAGACTGCTGAACATATCCCGCACGCCCACGGTAAAAACGCCCAAAAATACGCCGTTGTTCCCCGCGAACAATGCCCGGTCCCGCGTCTTCAACCCGAATGACAAGGCAGCGTTTCCAAAGACATCCAGAGGCCAAATCTAATCGTACCCGTAAAGGCACCACATTGTCGGGATGATCAGGAACGGGGCGACCATATTTCCATACATTTTCTAATAAATTATGCAGTGCTTGCTCCAAGGCCATAGGATCTCCCAACATTTTAGGAACTCGCTCATGTGGCACATCCAACGTCAGATCAATGCGTCCACGATGACGGGCACAGAAGGCCTGTGTAACCCCTTCGCAAAGCGCGACCAAATCAACCGGTTGCTTTTGATAATACCCACCCTGTTCCTGACGAAAAAACAGTAGTACACGTTCAATCAATATCTGCAGACGATCGCATTCATCAACGATGGAATCCAGGAATTGTTGTTTACGCGCAGGAGAAGCAACGCGCCCCTGTTGCAAACTTTCCGCCAAGGCACGCATCGCCGTAACGGGCGTACGAATATCATGCGATAAGCCGGCAATGAAGATACTCCGTATACGTGCCGTCTCGGCCTGTTTGCGCGACATTAAAATCAAAATTAACGCACTGGAAAGTAATACAATCGCCAATAAAAAAATACTCCACCAAACCAAACGGTCTTGCAGCATTCGCGCTGCAAGCATATCACTGGCATTAACTGCCAAAGCCCCAATTTCGATATGTCCAAATGGATCTCGTAAATGTCCGGAAACCAACATATCAGAACTGCGGGCGTCACGCAGAAATCCCGACACATCCGGCACCCGTTCGGCACCAGTCGAAAAAGAGTCACGCACTTCCAAATCGGGAGCGGGGTATGTCTCACGAGGAGTTCGCAACGGACCAACCCGCAGTAAACGATACTCAATATGTGGCGTGGAATATTCCCGCAACAAGCGTTCCAACAAGGAGATCAAACCATCATGAACAATCTCAACACCTGCCAGCAACCGGGCATCGTCACGAATAATGCGAAAAACATATATACGATCCTCGATCGCAAAAAAAAGGCGCTGTCTACTACGGCTTAAACGCATCGCTAGTTCTTGGGCCAACAACACGTCATGATCCGAAATGTCCGGATGATCAGGGATGGCCTGTTCCGGATAAATAAAACCCCATGGCTCCGAAAAAAGATATACGCGTGCAAAAAGCGAACTCTCTTCGCGTAATTTTGCCAAAACATCATCGAGCTTCCGAATATCATCACGGTCTAAATAAGACGCATGCATCCTATGAGATATTTTCTGTAAAACATCATAAATGGCATCGTCAATTTCAGCCCCGATTTGCTCGAGCGTCTGCTGCGCTTCATTCTCCAGACGACGATTCAAGAGCAATTCCCGCGCTTGAATAGAGCGACCCGCCAGTAAACTCAACCAAGCCGTCGGCAACACAATTAAAATAAGAACCGTAAGCAGGAGTTTCATCTGACCCCCTCCGGTCTGCAGATGCCGTTTTCGATCAACGCCGCTGATCCATTTCCAAACGCATCAGCCAGCTGCGCACACGATCCGCGTCCACCCCATGCGGGTTAAGCTGCAAATAACGTCGATAATGGAGAATGGCTTTTTCTGGCTGTCCCAATTCATCATCATACAAAATACCCAAATTAAAATGTATATCTGCATCCGAAGGATCTAAACGTAAAGCCTGTAGGTATTCATACTCTGCCTCAGTATAACGCCCATCACGCGCATAGACTGCCGCCATATTGTAATGCATATTCAGCCGCTGTTTGCGCTGCGCCTGTTCAACCTCGGAGCGTGTACGTTCCAGCACCTCTGCCACACGCTCTGCACGCGCCAAGCGGTGTTCACGCTGTTCCAATTCAACATGCAAAGCTTCAATTTCATCTTCGCGCTGCAACAAGCGAGAAGCGACCTGTTCGCGCTCTCGGCGCAACTCCGTTACCGTATCTTCCAAGGATCGCATCTCGGGGACAATACGATCCAACAATTCCTGATACTCCCCCTCGCGCTCTTTGGCCAATGCCAAATCTGCTACTGAAGCTTCTTTGCTACTTTGCAAAGCAAGAATCTCCGCCTGTTGGTTTTGCATTTCCACTTGCAACTGTTCGAGATCACTCCGCAAACGCTGCCTTTCCGATTCTGTCTCAACAAGTCGGTCACGAATCAAAGCAAGATCAGCCTCAAGTTCCAAATACAAATCCGTCTCTCGTATGTCCATAACCGATTCTTGCACCTGATCTTGCTGCGCAAGCTGTAAGGCCTCTTGCTTTTCCTTTAACGCATCCTGTGCCCGCTCCAGTTCCAAACGTACATTCTGCAATTCCTCGAGCAATCCCAGAGCCTTCGTTTCTGCAGCATCGGGCTCTGCCGTAAGCTGACGAAGCATATCTTCCGCCTCTGACAACTGGGCGACCAGTGACTCTACCTCGGCTGTTGCCGCATTGGCACGCTCCTCCTGCTCCCGAAGCTGACTTTCCCATTTTTCTTTTGCCGCTGAATCATCAACCGTCTCCTGCGCTAATCGCAGCGCCTCCTGCAATTCCGTTTTTTGCGCATGTAAACTGGCAATCCGATGATCAAGGGCATCCGTATCTTCTGTTGCAACGGCGGTGACATGTGCTTCAGCCATTCGCAAATCATCTTCGATCCGGGTAATTTCACTCTCAAGCAACCGGTTGCGTGCCCGCAACTTTTCAATTTCCGCCTGCGACTCCGCTATAGCCATGTTTCGCTGCTCGTCAGAGGCTGCAACCAAAGCTTCCAACTCAGCTTGCCGTTGCTCTGCTAGCGCCAAAGACGTAAGCGTTTCATCCAATGTCCGGCGCCTACGATCATCCACCAAACGGACATTCTCTAATTCGGAAAGCGTTGTTTCAAGTGCCTGCTCTTTTTCGGAGAGTGTTTTCCGGGTCTCCAGCAAATCCTGCTGAACTTCACTATGCTGAGCACGCGCAGCAGCAGCATCAGCAGACAAGGCCTCAACGCGCTCCTCGAGCGCAGCTATCGACGCAGTCTTTTCTACCAATTCTTGCTCGCAACGGATAAGCGATGCGCGCAAATCATCGGATGAAGCCGAAGCCTCATCAAGACGAGCCTTCAAATCGACAGTCTGCGACGCAAGATCCTCCAGCTCGACCCGTAACGTATCGCGATCCCCTTCCAAACTTTTTATTTGACCTCGATACGCTTCCTGGTCCTTCAACAAGGATTCTTCACGACTTTCAACCGTAGCGAGTTTTTCAAGCGTTTCGTCAAGAACCCTGCGTCGCCGTTCATCCACAAGCAAGGTTCGCTCCAATTCCTGTTGTATCTCTTGCAAGGATACTACGCGCTTTTCTTTCTCTTCACGCAGCGACACGATATCCGACTTTAGCTGATCGATATTCGTACGCGCTCCAACCAGCTCGGCTTGCGCCTCGCGATACTCGTTTTCCAATGCCACATACAATTCACGATTCCCGGCAAGCTCTGCATCTCTTTGCCCCAACAAACCACGCAACTCGCCCATTTCAGCAGCTTGAGAATTAATTTTCTCCCAAGTCCCCGACAGCAATTTTTTCTTATCATCGCGTTCCTGGCGCAATTCCTCTATGTGCGTATTCCTTTCAGCAACCATCGCAACATAATTTTGCCGTTCTTCATTCACGTTCTCAAAATCCGCACGTAATTGCGCATTTTCAGACTCTATCTTGTTCAATTTCTCTCGCAAATCGCCGGCCTGCAGCATCATCTCATCCATCGTTACGCGCCGGGATGCGTCTAGCGCGCGCAAAGACGCAAGCTCATGAAGCAAACTTTCCTCATCGAGGGGCTCAGCTTCTACCGCTGCTTCCGCCGCAATACGCGCATGCTCAGACTCCTCCAAGGCAACGGTTAGCGCCTGTTTCTCATCCGATGCAGCTTGCAGTTGCCCGGCAAACATATCCTTCTGCGCCTGTAACTCAGCCTTGCGTTGTTCACGCTCCATTTCGAGCTCCGTTTCAAACGCAGTAACACGCGTAGCCAAAGCATCACGCTCTTCCAAAACGGCTTCTAGCTGCTCCGTTATAGCCGTTAACCGCACATTCAAATGCTGCACACGATCACGCAATGCTTCGTCTTCTACAGAAGCCTCTGCAAAATCAACGGCTGGCTGCGCAAACTCGCCCCCCTCAAACAAACGATTAAAATCTTCACGGATTTGGTCACGTTGAGCTAATGCTTCTTCCAACGCTTCCGCCAATTCGGCGTTTTTCTGCTGCAGCGCCTCGACACCCTCTCTAGAATAACCATCCGAAAGCTGGAGAATGATAGCCTCACGATCTGCGAGCATCTGCTCCAGTTGCGCAATACGGGCCTGCGCTTCTTCATCAACGGCGGCATGACTCGCAATAGCCGAAACCAAAGCGACAAGCTCTTCATCTGACTCGATCTGATCCAGATCGCGATCATCGAGCAACGCTTCTAATGCATCGTGATCATTTGCAGGGGTTGCTTCAATGTATGCTTGAAATCCATAAGCCAAAATCAAACAAGTTATACCTAAAATGATTGTTTTTACT
Source organism: Kiritimatiellia bacterium (assembly GCA_007129405.1). Taxonomy (GTDB): domain Bacteria; phylum Verrucomicrobiota; class Kiritimatiellia; order UBA8416; family UBA8416; genus T3Sed10-140. Next base: position 11,690 of record SKVN01000203.1, on the reverse strand, counting down.
CTCTTCATACTCGTTCCCACAAGTTATCAACGACCACGCGTAGCGAAATAACGTCCACTGCCCATCCAGACTGAAGAGCTTATAGCACAGCAAACAACAACCTGCACACTTTTTTTACACTATGTTTTCTGTGTTTTTTTCGCAACGAAATGCGTGGCATGCCCCAAAATGCCCTCGGCAGCTTCCATTACAGTTTCGCTCAATGTTGGGTGTGCATGAATCGTCTGCGCCAAATCTTGTGCAACCGCCCCCATTTCGATAGCCAATGTGCCTTCAGCAATCATTTCGCCAGCGCCAGGACCTGTAATGCCAACCCCAAGCACACGACCTGTTTCTCTATCGGCAAGCAGCTTGGTCAAACCATCACTACGTCCCAATGTTGTAGATCGCCCAGATGCAGCCCACGGAAACTTGGAAACTTGAATATCCAGACCAGCCTCACGGGCCTCCGACTCCGTCAGCCCTGTCCAGGCAATTTCCGGATCGGTAAATACAACCGCCGGAATGGCCGCCGGATCATATACACTCCGGCGCCCAGATATTGCCTCCACTGCGATCTTACCCTCGTAGGTCGCCTTGTGCGCCAACATAGGCTGCCCCGCAATATCACCAATGGCAAAAATGGAAGTTTCATCCGTTTGACGCTGCGCATTCGTTACGACAAATCCCTGTTTGTCTACCTGAACCTTCGTTTTTTCCAGCCCCAAATCAGACGTATTCGGTTTGCGCCCCACCGAAATCAAGACCCGATTATAGGTTTCAACGATGGATTTGCCGTCGCGATCCTGCATACGAACCGTTACATCGGTTGCCCCTGCCTCAATGGCTTCAACACGCGTTTCAACCATGATCGCTTCAAATTGTTTGCCCAGCTTGGTCAGAAGTGGCTTAACCAGATCTGCGTCGGCCCCTGCCATGAGCTGCGGTAACATTTCAACAACCGACACCTTCGAACCAAACGCGGCATAAGCCTGCCCCAATTCAAGTCCGATATACCCCCCACCAATCACAAGCAACCGCTCCGGAACATCTTCCAGATTTAGCGCACCCGTCGAATCCATCACCAACGGCGATTCTGGCGCAATGGGAATCCGGGCGGGACGGGAACCGGTCGCCAGTAAAGCCGTTTTGAAGCGAATCGTTTCCTCACTGCCATCTTGTCTGGCAACAACAAGCGACGTGCCATCCACAAAACGTGCCCGTCCTTGGATGTAATGCACTTTGCGGGACTTCGCCAGTTGCCCAAGGCCGCCCGTCAATTTATCTACCACAGACTGTTTCCAACTGCGTAACTTACCAACATCCAGCGTTGGTTCACCAAAAGTAATACCAAATTCATGCGCATGCTGAGCCTCGCCCAGCACTGCGGCAGCATGTAAAAGAGCTTTGGAAGGTATGCATCCACGATAAAGACAGACCCCGCCCGGATTGGCTTCCAGATCAATGAGGGTCACATCCATTCCAAGATCCGCCGCATAAAATGCCGCTGGATATCCCCCCGGACCACCACCAATTACCACCAACTCCCTTACTCCTGTATCATCCACGCCATACCTCCTGCTAAATTCGAATGACCAACGCCTGACACTGGCCGACTACCCCTCCAAAGCCAACACCAACGGCTCTTGAATCGCATCACGGATCCACCCTAGGAAAGCCGCACCATCCGCACCATCGATCACACGGTGATCGAAAGACAAGGAAAGCGGTAACATCGTCCGCGGAACCACTTCCCCCTTCACAACACGCGCTTCCTCACCGGCACGGCCAACGCCTAAAATACCAACTTCCGGATAATTCACGATCGGCGTAAAATACTCTCCGCAGACCCGCCCGAGGTTGGTCACCGTAAAGGTACTGCCCTCAATCTCCTCGAGTTTGATTTTGCCCTCGCGACACTTTGCGGCCAGTTCCTGAATCTCCTTCGCCAATTGAATCATGTTTTTCTTGTCTGCATCCCGCACCGCAGGAACCATAAGTCCACGATCCGTATTCACAGCAATCCCCAAATGAACATAGGACTTGAGAATAATTTCGCGAGAAGCCATATCGGCGGAAGAATTGAAAATCGGGAAACGCCGTAACGCATGCGCAACAATCTTGCAGACCATCACTGCCATCGTCAGTTTTCCGCCCTCCTGCTCAGCCAAACCCGCATATTTTTTGCGTAACTGTTCAAGGTCAGAAATATCGGCCTTGTCATATATCGTCACATGTGGCACTTGCGACCAACTCAACGTCATATGTTCAGCCGTCTTCGTACGAATGACACTCATCTTCTTGCGATCCACTTCGCCCCAACGCGTAAAATCGGGAAGTTCCGGAACATGGGCCACCCCCGGCACGGGGCCTGCGGAGCGTTCGGCATTCAACTTGCGCGAATATGCCTTGACGTCATCTTTAAAAATACGTCCATAGGGACCTGTGCCTGTAACCGCTGACAAGTCAATACCAATTTCCCTTGCAAAACGACGAACCGAAGGTGCCGCTGGCACTTTCTTCCCGCTTGGTGCAGCGGTTGCCGGAGCGGCCGCATTTTCGACCGCTGCAGGCTTTTGATCGGATAAAGCGATTTCCCCGGCATCCACAGTCTTCGCAGAAACGGCACGATCTTCTGCTGCGACGGGATCTTGTGCATTGGCTGATTCGGCAGCAACCGGCTCAGCCGGCTCTGCTTTCGTGTCAGTCGATGTAGGCGCAGTTCCACTTGCAGAAGATGCAGCCAGACTGAAGATCAACTGTCCCGTCGCGATCGCATCGCCAGGATTTACATGCACAGCAGCAACCGTACCAGACACAGTCGAAGGAACTTCAATCGTAGCTTTATCTGTCTCCAATTCCAGAACAGGCTGATCAACCTCAACGGTACCGCCAACGCTTACCATTACCTGAACAACCTGAATCGAATCTATATTCTCCCCAAGCTCCGGCAATTTGAATTCTTGTGCCATCAGTTCATTCCTTATGTTATATCGATCAATCGGATCGCTTCATTTACAACGCTATCATGCCTGTCCTGCACATGCCTCATATTTGAACCTCTGGGAAAAAGGACCCAATCAGCCCCTAATTCTACAAATACATGGGATTATGTTTCTCTGGGTTAATCTTGAAAGCATCACGCGCCTTCACCGCAAGCTTCGCGTCAATTTTGCCTTCACGCCCCAAGACACTTAACGCTGCCAAAGCAACATGACGGGCATCCACTTCAAAGAAGTTGCGTAATGCGGCGCGACCGTCACTACGACCAAATCCATCCGTACCGAGAGAGACCACACGCCCCGGCAGCCAACGACCAACACTCTCAGTCAAGGCTTTAACATAATCGCTGGCAGCCACAATCGGAGTTCCGCCCTCACCAAGACATTCCTGAACGTACGGTTTGCGCTCCTTCGCATCAGGATGCAGCACATTCCAACGTTCTGTCTCCTGTGCATCTTTGTACAACTCTTTGTAGCTCGTAACCGAAAAGATATCCGATGCCACACCATAATCCTCTGCCAACATATCCGCAGCCTTGCGTACCTCATTCAAAATCGTACCACTTCCCAGCAAACGCACACGCGGCGTATTCTTTGATGCCTTTACAGGCTCAACGGAACCTAACTTATACATTCCTTTCAGAATCCCCTCGTCAGCCCCTTCCGGCTTGGCGGGCTGGGCATAGTTTTCATTCATGACGGTGATATAATAGAAGATATCCTCACCCTCCGTGTACATGCGCTTGAGACCATCCTGAATAATGGTAGCCAATTCATACGCATAGGCCGGATCATATGACATCAGATTAGGTACGGTTAACGCCCAAAGCTGGCTATTGCCATCCTGATGCTGCAACCCCTCTCCGGCGAGTGTCGTTCGTCCGGAAGTTGCTCCAAGAAGAAACCCTTTGCAACGGCTATCCGCAGCCGCCCAAATCAAGTCCGCCACCCGCTGGAATCCGAACATCGAGTAAAAGATAAAGAAAGGCACGGTATTAATACCATGATTCGAGTAGGCCGTACCGGCTGCAATAAACGAGCTCAGAGATCCTGCCTCCGTAATGCCCTCCTCGAGGATCTGTCCATTGGTCGCTTCCTTGTAATACAAAAGATTGTCCGCATCTACAGGTTCATATAATTGCCCGGGGTGTGAGTATATACCACACTGCCGGAAAAGAGCCTCCATCCCGAATGTGCGCGCCTCATCAGGAACAATCGGCACAACGAGTTTCCCCAGCTCTTTATCCTTTAACAACTTGGACAAGATTCGCACGAAGGCCATGGTTGTTGAAACTTCGCGGTCCCCTGTCCCCTCGACGAACTCGGCAAAGAATTCATCTCCGGGAGTCGCGAGCTTATCCGTCATCCCGTGTCGCGACGGATTAAATCCACCAAGAGACTCACGCCGAGACATCAGATATGCTTTCTCCGGCCCATCGACGGGTAGTTCGTAGAAAGGAAGTTCATTCACTTGCTCATCTGATATCGGAATATGAAAACGAGAACGAAAAGCAAGCAGCTCTTTTTCCTTCAATTTCTTTTGCTGGTGTGTGATGTTGAGCCCCTCACCACCTTCTCCCATACCATAACCTTTAACGGTTTTGGCCAGAATCACGGTGGGAACACCCTCTGTCTCCGCAGCAGCTTTGTAAGCAGCATATACCTTGGCAGGATCATGCCCACCACGCAGCATATTCTTTAACTGCTCATCCGACAAATGCTGGACCATCTCGAGCAAGCGTGGATCAACACCAAAAAAGTCCTTACGGAAAAAGGCACCGTCTTCAACGATGTACTTCTGGTACTGACCATCAACGACCTCATTCATACGACGTGCCAAAAGACCATGCTTGTCCTTGGCCAGTAAGGCATCCCAATCACTGCCCCAGATCACCTTGATCACATTCCAGCCTACGCCTCGGAAGTTTGCCTCAAGCTCCTGAATCATCTTCCCATTACCACGCACGGGACCATCCAACCGCTGCAAGTTGCAATTGATCACAAAAATAAGGTTGTCTAGCTTTTCCCGCGATGCCAACCCAATGGCACCAAGCGTTTCCGGTTCGTCACACTCACCATCCCCCAGGAAAGCCCAGATTTTCTGATCGGATGGTTTCTTTAAACCGCGATCCTGCAAATACTTGATGAAACGTGCATGATAAATGGCCGTGATAGGTCCTAGGCCCATCGACACCGTAGGAAATTTCCAAAAATCCGGCATCAGCCATGGGTGTGGATAAGACGATAGACCGGGACCATCCTCGTGCAACTCGTGCCGAAAATTATTAATTTGCTCAACAGGGAGACGCCCTTCCAAAAAGGCACGGGCGTAAACCCCCGGAGAAGCATGTCCCTGATAATACACAAGGTCACCGGTATGATCATCCGTCTGCCCGCGGAAAAAATGATTGAATCCAACTTCATACAGTGTAGCCGAGGACGCATAGCTGGCAATGTGTCCCCCGATGCCTTCTTCGGACCGATTCGCTTTTACTACCATGGCCATCGCATTCCAGCGAATGATGCTGCTGATGCGATACTCCAACTCCAAATCTCCCGGATACGCAGGCTGCTCACTTGCAGGTATCGTGTTGATATAAGGCGTATTCGCCGTAAAAGGCAAACGCGCACCTTTTTGCTGGGCGAAAGCCGACAAATCCTTAAAAAGTTCAGAAACGCGCGGACTTCCCGCACGATCTAACACCTCGTCCAATGACTGTATCCATTCCTGCGTTTCGATCGCATTGGCCTGCTCTTGCATCATATCTTTTTCAACCATAATGTACTCTCTGCATATCAAGTTTGTAACAAACTACCATTCTATATGTTCAGCACTTGCGCCCGATTGCTTCTAACGAACGCGGTTTTAACATCGAACCGTTCATGTTTCGAGAAAAACCACGCATACCATACGAACATTTTCATGACCTCCCGAAATTATTGATCGCCAAACAACGAAGATCATTGCTTTGACTAAGAAAATACGTATAAACCATGTTTTAGATCATTTGTAAACAAAAAGTGAAACGGGATCAATATGAAAGCAGCCGTGATCGGAGATGGAGGTTGGGGTACCGCCTTGGCCCTGATTTTACATGCCAATGGGCATAATGTGACCGTTTGGGGACCATTTACAGAAAACATTGAAGCCATAAACCGCAATGGCATCAATGAAGCCTTTCTGCCAGATATTCCCCTCGCCCCCGCAATCAAATGGACATCGTCTCCTGTTGAGGCGGTTACGCAAGCAGAGCTGGTTGTGTTGGCTATGCCAACACAATTTTTCCGCGACGTTCTTGCACAATTTGTAGAACACATACCAAAAAATGCCACAATCGTTAGCGTCACGAAAGGCTTGGACCGGGATACACACCAAACCATGACGAACATTGTTTCCCAAATGCTGGATACCCATCGGGTTGCCGCCCTTTCTGGCCCCAGCCATGCCGAAGAAGTTGCTCGGGGCATTCCCACGGCTGTCGTAGTGGCCGCAGAAGCCCCGGCAATCCAGAGTATCGTACAACAAGCATTCAATGGCGGAAACTTTCGGGTCTATACAAGCCATGATATCACGGGCGTGCAAATTGGCGGTGCCCTCAAGAACATTATCGCCATTGCGGTAGGCATCAGCGACGGACTGGGGTTTGGCGACAATACGCGTGCCGCCCTGATAACCAGAGGACTCGTGGAAATCACACGCTTGGGCATTGCGCTACAGTGCCAACCAGCCACGTTTGCCGGTCTCAGCGGCATGGGCGACTTGATTGTAACCTGTACAAGCAAACACAGCCGTAACCGAGGGGTTGGCGAGAGATTAGGCCACGGAGAGTCCTTACACGAGATAACTGCTGGCATGCGACAAGTTGCAGAAGGCGTCTGGAATTGTGACAATGCCCTTGCCTTGGCACAAGGGCATAACGTGGATCTCCCAATCACGCAACTCGTGCATGAAATCCTCCATGGTGAACGCCAACCGCAAGAGGCGGTCGAAACGCTAATGGAGCGCGACGCCAAACCAGAATAACCCCCGACGTCTGAGCTCGGACCTCCGACTGCCGCCCCTTATTACGCCGCAACAGGCGTTAACCCCTCGCCCTTGCGACGCTGTAAATACAATTGCACAATGGACAATGCCTGACTCACGCTCCAGTACAACACCAAACCGGATGGCATATTGTAGAAGATAAAAAGCATCATAATCGGCATAAATGCCATCATTTTCTGTTGCTGAGGATCCCCCGCTGAGGGCGTCAATTTCTGTTGCAATACCATCGTGGCAGTCATAATCAGCGGCAAAATATTAAGTCCACTCGCCGGAAAAGGTATCACGCCAGCCAACAATCCTTCCGGCTCACTCAAATCTGCAATCCAAAGAAAACGGGCATAGCGTAACTCCACGGCACTACGTAACACCGTAAACAACCCGATAAATACCGGAATCTGTATCACCATCGGAAGACACCCTGCCAAAGGATTCACCTTATTCTCCCGATACAAAAGCATCTGCTTCTCCTGCAATTTTTTCGGGTCCTTTTTGTACTTTTCCCGCAGCTTTTTCAGCTCCGGCTGAAGCGCCTGCATGCGCTTCATGCTTTCGGTGCCTTTGTGCGTCACAGGCCAGAACAATAACTTAACGATGATCGTTAATAAAATAACAGCCACCCCGTAGCCACCGGGCACCACATATTCTATCGCATTTAACACCGGCAACAATAATTGGCAGATCCACTTGAAAAAGCGACCAAACTCCATGACATCGGCCCACTGATTCTCGGACTGACGCAAAAGTGCATACTTCTTGGGGCCCGCGTAATACACGATTTCGGTTTCCTGCGTCGCATGCGGCGCCAACTCCCAAGCCGGCAAATCCAAAACGGCACGAATATCCGACACAACAAAGGCATCCCCTAAACGACGTTCCGCCTTCACTTCCACGGCATCGATTCCTACAACCGGTTCGAGAATCTGCACGAAAAACTTATTCTTTACCGCTGCCCAGACAACAGGCTCTTCATAGCGCTCGCTGGCCGTCATGGGTACATTGCGCAAATCCGGAGCGCCACACCCACCACCCACACCAAAGTACGTACGCACGCGCCTACTCGTATGTTGTACACGACGCTCATCAACCGGCAAAAAGTCCACCCCAAGATAGGACATGCCCCGCATACCGGGACCCGCCTCCTGCAACTCCATATTCCCGGCATGCAATTGCGGACCATCAAACGAAAGGACCGCATCCGTCAAATTTTCAAAAACGTCGTGCACATGTAAGCCATATCCAGTAGTAGACAGCGACACCGTGCGCGTCAAACGCACATCGTCAGAGCTGGCCGTCATACGAATGCCCATGCCATCTTGCATCGGCTCCAATACAAATAAAGGAGTAGCAGGGAAACTAGGTATACCCGCATATCGTAAAGCAGGGGCATCCACGAAATCCAATTCCACAGGAACATCACGCTGATCCACCGCTGCAGCATAATCAAACAGCCGCACAGCAGCCACACCGCCACCATGCGAGGTGAAATCAACGGCAAACACCTCATTCGCTAATGTGATCACCACAGGCTCAGGCAAAGGTTCTTCCGCAACGACTGCGGCCTCTTCAGTAGGCTCAGACGGGGAGGCAAGGGGATCAGGAGAAGGAGCTTCCTCCGCGGGTGCCACCTCATCGTTTACGACATCAACCGCATCGACGCTTGGTTCTGGAACCACTTCAGGCTCGGGTAAAAAAGAGCGCCCTACGTAGGTCCAGACGATTAAGGCGATGACCAATACACCCACCGCTATACGTTCCATTTTATTCATACGCTAAAAACCTTTCTATTTTACTCGCAATTCCGGTACAGGATCAATTCCACCTCGGTGAAAGGGATGACATTTTAGCATGCGCTTGCAACCCAGCCAGCCGCCCCGTAGCACACCATAGCGTTTGATCGCATCATACATATAATGCGAACAACTTGGATGAAACCGGCAACAAGGGCCCAACAAAGGCGACAACAGCAATTGGTACAATCGAATGAAGCCCAAGGGAAACCATCGGAAGAACCTCATGCTTGCGCCCCCCTTTTCAGTGACTTGCTAACCTTCTGAACCAATCCACAAAAATCTTCACGTACGTCAGCAATCTTTGCATCGAGAATGCGCGCCCTTGCAATCAGCACCAGATCACAAGCACAGGGAAGCTTGTCTCGATCCAACCGAAATGCCTCACGTAAAAGTCGTTTTGCCCGATTGCGATCAACAGATCTTCGAAACGTTCGCTTACTCGCAATCACACCACAACGACTCACGAAACCCGCAGCAGGCAATGCACGCAACACCATTGTCCGACCAACCAGACTTTGCGCCTCCGAAAATAGACGATCAAAATCTTTTCCTCGGCGCAAACGAGATTCCGCGCCAAAAGTCGCACGCTTTATGCTGGCGGATAACGCCATCACGGCAACATTACACCGCAGTCAAACGTGCCCGCCCCTTGCGGCGACGACTCGACAAAACCTTACGACCATTCTTTGTGGCCATCCGCGCACGGAAACCGACTTTACGCGCACGCTTTTTTGTGGAAGGCTGATATGTCCTTTTCATGATTTTTCCTCATTCCATACATAAGACTATAAACATATTTTTCGATGGAGATCGATGACCATACATGCCCAGCCCCCCAAAAGTCAAACACGATATGCAAATAAACCTACCCCACCTTTACATATTGTCTTGATCGAACCATTGATTCCCCACAATACCGGTGCCATCGGACGGCTTTGCGTGGGACTCGACGCCCGTTTACACCTGATCGAGCCGCTCGGATTTTTGTTAGAAGAAAAAGCTGTCCGTCGAAGTGGACTCGACTACTGGCCCAATCTAGACTACCAGGTGTATCCTACCTGGAACACATTTCTCAGCATCAACCAGCCACAGAAGATGCATTTTCTCAGTACGCGAGGCGAAAAAAGCTTATTTGATGTAACGTTTAGCCCACCCTGCTGGTTGGCATTCGGAAATGAATCCCGCGGGCTACCCGCACACTTCTACCAGGAGTACGCCTGTGATTTGTATAAAATTCCACAACCAGGTGAGCATGCCCGCAGCATCAATCTAGCAAATGCCGCTGCCATCACCATGTACGAAGCTTACCGCCAGATCGCAGCAGCCTCTTCATCTTCACCGTCGGACCCCATCAATAGCGACAATTGACAATTCGTATTGCCCAGAACACGTAGATACCGGGTAATCACTTCATGCGCACGCTTATGAAAAGCCTCTGGATCGGGAGTATCGATGGGGATCTGCCCGCCCGCCATCACACTATGACCGCCACCCGTGCCGGAACGCCCGACCAAACGCGACATGATTTTTCCCGCGTTTGCCTGTAAATCCGATGTCCGCAACGAAAGCAAGAGCTGCTTCCCATATGCGCCAATACATAAAGCCCACGTTGTATCCTCATCCCGCAAAAGCAAGTCGGCAATTTCAGAAACAATGTCGGGCGTTTCCACACTTCCCAGCAAAGTATATACACTGTTCCCGGCAGAATGAGCATTTTTCAGACCCATTCCAATAGCACGAAAATAACTTCTCGGCACGCGCGCCATCGCAATACGCCCCAGCATCCGTTTATTACAAATGGGATAAAGCGCCAGATAAGCATCGACATCAGCACGCACCGCTTCACGCCCCAAATCAGCCGTATCGGAACGAATCCCATAAAGCAGCGCGGTTGCCAGAGGAACCGAGAGCGGCACATCCGCCATCACCATGTACTCATGCAGAATCGTAGACGTGGCACCATAGCGTTTGCGCACATCGAAAAAAGGTGACTTACGACTCTGCGGACGCATGGGATGATGATCAATTACGATATCTGGAACGACCTTCCGACTCAGACCATTATTACCCGCCCAAGGCTGCGTGTCCACCAAAGCAATCGCCGCATATTGATCCAGATTCGTGTCGTCCAGCGATTTAATATTCAGTCCGAGATACTTCAACAACGCCCGATTCTCTGCCCGACCGACAAAGCCACCGCATGCTAACGTTGTTGTAATCTCTTGAAACGACTTCACCAATTCGCGCAGAGCCGCAGCAGCAGCAATCGCATCTGGGTCGGGAAAATCCTGCATCACGATTAAGAGCGTTCGCTTCCCCTCCAATACCCCAAGCAATTTAGATAGCTTTTCCCGCACAACCTTTTTGTGTTCTGTTTTCATCCCCGCCATAATAATAAGATGTGTTCTGATGTCCACATTTTCCGCCCCAAGCCATCAGCACCAGCCAATGAACCAGTCTTCCCGGCAGAAAACGAAACAGCACACATCATAACAATGCCAACACAAGCATCGGAAACGAAGGCAAAAAGAAGTTTATCCTAACATGTACAATACCGCACACACACACCCTGCTTCATCTTTTATAATTTCGCCGCCTGCGCATGCTCGACAAGAAATCAACATCCCTCTATATTGCCACGCATGAGCAACCAATTACAGATACAACATGTGCGCCATGTGCTTGTCAGACTGGAAGAAACCATTATCTTCGCCCTGATTGAACGATCCCAGTTCCTTCACAATTTGCCGGTTTATGAAAGTGGTCGGTTCGGTTCCGTATTGGAAGGACAGAGCTTGTGCGGCTTCATGTTATTGGAATGCGAACGTAGCCATGCCAAAGTACGACGCTACACGAGTCCGGACGAGCATCCTT
>SKVN01000155.1 GCA_007129405.1 Kiritimatiellia bacterium | reverse complement strand
CCACCAGTGGATACTACTTTGCTCACCCCGACAGCAAATACTTCAGCGTGGGCAAAGTCACCCAGGAACAAGTCGAAGACTACGCCGAACGCAAAGGCATTACACGCCAGCAAGCCGAAAAGTACTTGCAGTCCGTACTCACCTACGACCCCGCACATGAAAACGGGCCCTTTCCGCTTCCATCCCGCAACCCTTCCCGCTACCCTTTCCCGCATGAACAAAGTTGATGCTTTACTACAGGATCCCGCCATTGCCGGATTCATTCGCTATCTCGAGGCCGAGCGCAACGCATCCGAACATACCGCATCCGGATACGTACAGGATATTCGTCAGTTTGCCGAATTTGTATGGGAAAACGAGAAACCGCCTTTTGCATGGGAAAGAACCGATCGATTTCATGCCCGACGTTTTCTCATGCACTTTCAAAAAGCGGGCGCCGCACCAGCGACCACAGCCCGCAAACTCGCAAGTCTGCGATCTTTCTTTCGGTATCTCGAACGCGAGTCCAACGTCACGCTCAACCCATTTGGCGGTTTACGTGCACCCAAACAACCCCGCCATCTGCCAGATGTATTATCCATCGCAGAAATTACCCGCTTGATACAGGCACCCGCCCTCCGTTATGCCCGCGCCACCGAAGACGGAAAAACCTCGGATTTTCTGCACTATGCCATGCTTCGCGACACTGCCGTACTGGAGGTATTGTATAGTACGGGCGCAAGGGTGAGTGAAGCGGCGGGTATGACCATGCGCGATGTTGATTTTCTGGGAGGCGTCGTGCTTGTTCGTGGCAAAGGCAAAAAAGAGCGCATCTGTCCCCTCGGCGGACCTGCCATCCGAAGCCTGCGGAAAGCCTTGGACGCCGCCAAGGCATATTTCCCAACCGTACGGAATCCACCTCTGTTTCGCAACAAACATGGAGGACCATTGACCACGCGATCTATGGAGCGTCTCATGAAACAAGCCCTGATCGACGCCGGCATCAGCGCAAGTTATTCCCCCCATGCCTTGCGACACTCCTTTGCCACACATATGCTCGATGCAGGGGCCGATATGCGCTGCGTACAAGAATTGCTCGGACACGCCAGCCTATCCACAACACAAATTTATACCCATGTCAGCATCGAACGACTCCGCCAAGTCTATACCGAAGCCCACCCCCGCGCATAAAAATCATATCATGCGGTTTATTCGACGAGAATACAGGAAACGAAAAACGTTTTTAGGATGAAAGAATGGATCGCAAAAGCATCGCCCAAAATCGTTTTAGCGTGTTTTTTTGCCGGCCATACAATACAATGTACAAGTTATTTATAGACCGTAAGGAGTTTTCATGATGCAGAAAAAAATCCCGATATGCTTGTTTACCCTCTTCTCGCTTATTGTTCTCGGTTGTTCTCGCAATAATAACAACACCGAACACCCAAAAGTGATGCAATTGGATCCCGATGAAATTCTCATAAGTGTTGACGGAAATGATCTGACATATGGCCAAGCCTTACGGCAAGTGGAAGCACGCCTGGGTGGCCCACCACCGCAAGCGATGGACCCCGAACGCATTGCCATGATCGAAAGGCGCGCCTTCAATGCTGTAATCGATGACTTTATCCGTCGCGAACTTTTACTTGCCGAAGCGCGCCGACTCGGCATTGCGCCAGAAAAGGAAAACGTTGAACACGCCCTACGCGAAATTGAAAAAACAGCAACCGACGACAAACCGGCTTCCAGTTTGTATTACGAAGGGCACGACGCCTTGCGTCGTGAAATTCACGCTGGACTCACCATCGACACACTATTGGCCCAAAAATTGCCACCGTTTCAGCAACCAACCGACGCCGAAATCAAGACCTATCTGGAGGAAAAACCGGCACTTCGGATCATGCCCGCGCGTGCCAATGTCCGGCACATTTTCGTTGCCGTTCCGCCGCAAACCAGCAAAGAACGCATCGCAAAGTTAAAATCCCACTTAGAAAATACGCGGCAACAGTTACAGGAAGGTGCCGATTTTGCCCAAACAGCAAGCCTGGTGTCGCAGGACAACAGTGCCCGACGTGGCGGGAATCTGGGCGTCATCGTGAGAGGGCGTGGCGATGCACGTTTTGAGGAAGCCGTGTTTACGCAACCCGTTGGTGAAATTGGCCCCATCGTACGCTCTGGAGATGGCCTGCATATTATCCAAGTGTTAGAGCGTACGGAAGAACGACCTGCCACGCAGGAAGAAATTATCGCACACATGCAACGCAGCCATCGTGCAGAAGCCTTGCGTGCATATCTTCGCGAGCTGATGCCAAAGACCGAAATACGGCATTCCCCCTTTATTCAACCTATCACCCAACCCTAGCGCGTTTTTAAAAACGTCTCCCCGCATCAGCCCCCCCCCCAAGTACCCAAACGAACCAGTGCCTGACACAAGAATCCGCTCCATGTTAAAAAAAACGACTTCGTTTCCTGCGTAAATCAATCTATAAGATACGGTCTTCAATCTATCGCACCGTCCTCGGGCGCGGGCGTCAGGTATGTTGCAGGCAGGAATACGAATTAGGACGGGAAAGCACAAATGACCGGATATATATTGCTGATTATCAGTGCCGTTCTGGTAAATAACTTTGTTTTGACTCGATTTTTAGGCATTTGCCCGTTTTTAGGCGTATCACGCAAAATGGGTACAGCTCTTGGTATGTGCGGTGCGGTGCTTTTCGTGCTCACCTCGGCATCTGCCGTAACCTGGCTCGTCTATCACTATTTCCTCCATCCCAATGGCTTGATCGGGGCTGATTTAACCTATCTCCAAACCATTGCCTTTATTTTAGTCATTGCCTCTTTTGTCCAATTGGTCGAATTAGCCCTCAAAAAAACCATGCCCCGTCTACACGCTTCGCTCGGAATTTTCCTCCCCTTAATCACAACCAATTGTGCCGTGATGGGCGTGGCCGTTTTGAATGTGCAACTGGAATACACGTTTTCAAAAGCTGTCGTCTTCGGATTTGCCGCCGCCCTCGGCTTCTCGCTCGCGCTCATCATATTTACGGGTTTACGCGAAAAAATTGATTTAGCCCATCCGCCACGCGCGTTTCAAGGTGTAGCCATTGCGTTAATTACAGCAGGTCTGCTCAGCTTGGCTTTTATGGGATTTGCAAACATGGTGAATTAACGTGGATATCAGCACAATCATAATCACAGCGGGCGTGATCGGTGGCATTGCTGCCATCTGTTCCTCCGCACTGGCACTGGCCGCACATTACTTTGCCGTCGAGGAAAATCCGCAAATCGGCGAGCTAGAGAAGATGTTGCCCGGCATTAATTGCGGGGCTTGTGGTTATGCCGGCTGCTCGGATTATGCGAAAGCCATCGTTACCGAAGGCGAAGCCATTGATCGATGTGCCCCCGGTGGCGGAGATGTACTAGAGGCTTTATCCGAAGCAACCGGAGCCGCAGTCGACGCTTTTGAAAAAACCGTGGCACGGGTCCATTGCGCAGGCGATGCCGACAATGCACAACACCGCCATCGTTACAATGGCATCATGGACTGCCACGCTGCACACCAGTTAGCTGGTGGCGATATGACATGCGGTTACGGATGCCTGGGGTACGGTTCCTGTGCACGTGTATGTCCCGTCGATGCCATCGAAATCAAAAACAATCTCGCCATTGTGCATCCCGATCTGTGTATCGGCTGCAAAGCTTGTATTGCCAGTTGCCCGCGCGGCATCATCAGCATGGTGCCAGCATCACAAAAAATCCACGTCCTTTGTAGTTCCAAAGACAAAGGCCCCATCGCCAAAAAAGCCTGTCAAGTCGCCTGCATCGGATGCCGCATATGTGTCAAATTGGATGAAGAAGCATTCACCATGGATGGCTTTCTCGCAATACGAAATTATGACAATGACGTCACGAATCCTGCTGTTGTGGAAAAATGCCCGGGCAAATGCATTGTCGCTGTTGGCGCTGCCTTGGAGAAGGGAGAACCGACATGCGCGTGACACGAGCATTGCGAAAACTGCGCGGCAGTATTCACCCCCAGTACTTCAAGGGGCTTACTTCGGACCGTAACATCGTAGAGATGCCGCTACCCGAAAAACTGTATCTCTCGATGGCGCAGCACTTGGGCGCACCAGCCAAACCCATCGTTGCCAAAGGAGATACCGTTACCCGGGGGCAATGTATTGCCGAATCCGCAGGGTTTATCTCCGTTCCCGTGCATGCCCCCGTTAGCGGGAAAGTAATCGATATCGACACTGCACCCACCCCATCCGGAACGATGGCACCGCGCGTGATCCTGGAAACCGATCCAGAAAACACGGAAACCGTTACCATGCCCCCCATGCCAGATTGGAACGAACGCCCGCAGGAAGAACTGTTGAAACGGATCGCAGAGGCTGGTGTTGCCGGGATGGGAGGCGCGGGGTTCCCTACGCACGTAAAACTATCGCCCCCCTCGGATAAACCCATCAATACCATCATTATTAACGGTGCCGAGTGCGAACCGTACCTCACTGCAGACCACCGCCTGATGGTTGAACAAGGTAAGGGAATCGCAGATGGCATCCGAATCATGTGCTATATTTTAAATGTGAAAACCGTGTTCGTTGCCATCGAAGACAACAAACCCGAAGCCATCAAAACCATGCAAGATGCGCTCGAAAATCTGGAAGGCATCGATGCGACGGTTTGCATCCTGCCAACCGAATATCCACAAGGAGCCGAAAAACAGCAGATTGCGATCACCACAGGACGGGAAGTGCCCTCCGGTGGACTCCCGATGGATGTCGGGTGCGTGGTAGAAAATGTCGGCACGGTATTGGCAATTGCCGATGCCATTAAAAAGGGGATTCCACTAACACAACGCGTCACAACCGTTACCGGACATATTGTCAAGAACCCTCAGAACGTACTGGCACCGATCGGCACAACGTATGCCGATCTCGTATCCTTCTGCGGAGGACTCACCGCTCCTGCCGCCAAAGTCATTTCGGGTGGACCGATGATGGGTATGGCCCAACCCAGTCTCGCCATCGCCACCACCAAAACCACCTCTGGGCTGGTGGTTCTGGAAGAAAGTCGCGTACATATCTATCAAGCCATGCCCTGTATCGGCTGCGGAAGATGCCTGGAGGCATGCCCGATGAATCTGGTGCCTGCCGCGATCAGCTACGCGGTGGAGGGCGGCGATTATGATCGTGCCGAATCCCTGAACATTCTCGACTGTATCGAGTGTGGATGCTGCGCCTTCGTGTGTCCGTCTTCACGGCCACTCGTGCAGCACTTCAAACTCGCCAAACCAAAAATTATTTTGAAACGCCGTCAGGCTGCAGACGCAAAAGGAGCCAAATGACAGACGATGCTGTGCCCATCTATACCGTAAGCAGTGCACCGCATGCCCATTCCGGCGACACCGTTCGCCGTATCATGCTCGACGTGATCATTGCACTCACCCCCGCTATGCTTGCCGCTACCTACTTTTTTGGCTGGCACGCCATTCGGTTGGTCGTGGTGTGCGTGATCGGTTGCGTGGTAACCGAAGCGGTGTGTCGAAAAATGATGGGACGCAATCTCGCAATTGATGATCTCAGTGCGGTCGTAACCGGTATCTTGCTCGCCTTTAACTTGCCGCCCTCACTCCCCACTTGGCAAGCACTCATTGGCTGTTTCGTCGCCATTGCCATTGCCAAACAAGTATTCGGCGGCATCGGCTACAATCCCTTCAATCCTGCACTCATTGCCAGAGTGGCACTGCTTGTCTCCTTCCCTGCCGCCATGACGCGCTGGCATAGTCCCTTACACGCAGCCCGCTGGACGTCTCTCGGCTGGATTGACGGTGCCACCACCGCAACACCGCT
>SKVN01000154.1 GCA_007129405.1 Kiritimatiellia bacterium | reverse complement strand
CTTGGCGTTGTTGCGATCTGTTCAACGTTTGCCTCCACCGACACAAGGTCGGCGGGCGGCTTACATGTCTTGAGTCCGGGAGAGGTGGCTGTAACCGTGATCGTGCCTGGTTTTCGTTCTGGCTGAATGATGGCCAGAAGCAGTCCATTGAAAGCACGACGGTGGTTCAGCTTGTAGTTAGTGGAATCGATTGGATCGCCATTTTCCATGCCGATCAGACGTGCGGGGCCTTCTACGGTAACGGTCACCTCATGGTTGGCATGCGGGACCATACGGCCTTCCGCATCGACAATTTCGATTCGGATGTGAGCTACGTCTTTGCCATCGGCAGATATCTGTGTTTCCTCGGGAATTACTTTAACGGTGGTAGGCTTTCCTGCTGTGGTTTGTTCGGTTGTGGCGACAATAGCTTCGCCCTTATAGGCAACGGCTTTGAGCGTTCCTGGCGCATAGGGGACATCCCAGCGGGCATACATGAGGGTATCATTGAGATCGCGCACACCGAGTGATACAGCATTATGAAATAGCTCCACGCGGTCACCATTGCTGTATGCGAATACCGGGATGGTTTTCCCCACGAGTCCGGGCCAAGTCCAATGCGGTAGGATATGTACCATGGGTTTTGTGGTCCATTGGCTCTGGAAGAAGTAGTAGGCATCTTTCGGGTAACCGCAGAGATCGATGATGCCAAAATTCCAGCTTTTCGCGGGCCACGCGTAGCATTCGCCCAGATAGTCGAACCCTGTCCAACGGAATTCGCCGCAGAAATAGGGTAGTGTGCGGGTACGATACCAAGAGTCAAAGATCGACATACGTACGATGGCATTGCCATAGGACGATTGGTAGTGTGCATCGATTCCCTCGAATACTTCTTCTTCAGTAAGATCTGGAATGTGCATAAGATCTAATAGCGGACGATCCTTACGTTCATTCGAGGTTAGGTCGTGCGAAGGGGTCTCGCCACGCGGGGACTGATACCAGCAGATATTGTCCTTGTTGCGGGCGGCATCGCGGTACCAGGTTTTGGTGCGGTAGATGCCACGGGTTTGCAGGGTGTGTGGATGTTCTGTGGCAAACATGGGGAGATCGGGGAATGTGATGTGATCATTCTCGAAATCGAAACAACCGCCGCCACCACCATTGTAGCCAAAGATATCCATGTACTGCGAATAACCAGCCGCCAGGGTTTCGCGGCTATTGCAGCAACCGCAGGTCATCGGGCGTGTGGGGTCCTCACGGTGACATACGGCTTGGAGGTCACGCATGATGGGCAGACCTTCGGGTTTCCCTTGGCGGACTTCGATAATCTCATTGCCGACAGACCAGATGACCACGCAGGGGTGATTGCGGTCGCGGCGGATCATATCGACCAGATCACGCTGCCACCATTGATCCCAATAGAGCTGATAGCCAAATGGGGTTTTCCCTTCGCGCCATTCATCGAAGGCATCCTCCACAACCATGAATCCGTATTCATCGCAGAGATCCAGTAAGGTGGGTGACGCGGGATTATGCGCAATGCGGATGGCATTGCAGCCCATATCTTTCAAAATGCGTAAACGACGGCGCAGGGCTGCATCAGGGATGGCTGCACCGAGGCAGCCAGCATCGTGGTGCTCGTTTACACCTTGGAATTTGATGGATTTGCCATTCAGGAAGAATCCTTCGTTGGCATCGAACCGGATGGTGCGAATACCGAAGCGTGTGTCATATGCATCGAGTACGTGGCCTGACAGTTCCAGCTCTACACGTAAAGTATATAGGTTGGGGGTATCCGGCGACCATAATTGTGGGTGCGAGACCGTTACATCGAACGTGATATCTTTGCGGCTCATGGGATCCATTGTGATAGCCTGCTTGGTTCTTTCACTGCCGACAGAGGCTATGGCTTCCAGTGTTACGGTTTCAGGGGTGTCGTTTACCAGCGTGGTCACGCACTGCACGGTGGCATGCTCTGATGTGACTTCAGGTGTTGTTACAAACGTACCCCAGTGATCGACACGGACGGGGGCGGCCATGGTTAGCCATACATGGCGATAGATGCCCGATCCGCTGTACCAGCGGGAGTTCTTCTGGCGGGCGTTATCATAACGCACGGCGATGATGGCGGTTTCTCCTGCTTTGATGAACGGGGTTATGTCATGGCAAAAGCTGCTATAGCCATAGGGGCGAACGCCACATAGCTTGCCATTGCACCAGACTTCGCTGTTCATATAGATGCCATCGAACTCAATCAGTACATGGCGATCGCCTAAGTCGGAGGGGATTGCCAGCTCTTTACGGTACCAGCCGATGTTGCCGGGGAAGAAGCCACCGCCTGCCTGGGCCGGAGCGTTCCGGTCTGGTGTCTGCGCAATGGACCAATCGTGCGGTAGGTCGAGTGTTTGCCAGTCTTTATCAGTAAAGGAGGGATGTATCGCGGTGGGGTGATCACCCGCCGCAAAGCGCCAGTTATCATCGATGCAAGTTCTTGTTCTCATGGCGCAGCAGCATAGCAGGATTTTGGCCGAGGCAAAGCATTTATGCGGATATTTAGCAGTGGCAAAAATCCCAGTTGTTAGCCCCGGCCTCGGGGTGCCCCCAGATGATGCGGGGAGAAACTTTTGCGTGGAGGATGTGTCTGTGGGGGCGAGAGATTAAGGCGAAAGATTAGGTGGAAAGATTAGGGACGATGCAGTGGCAACCTTTATCTTTTGCCTTAATCTTTCGCCCTAATCTGCATTTGCAATGGTGAAGTTACAACCTAGTTTGGGCACTTGGGCGGCCAAGATAATGCATGATGAAACTTGGGAATTGAATATCCAAGTCCAATTTCCAATCATCAAGTTGAGACTCCTGTATTTGGACATTGGACATTCCTTGTTGGATATTGATTATTGAAATCGGCTTGTGGTAGCGCGTTGGCAAAACCACAACATCTTGTATGTAAAACTGAAGTTACTGGCTAGCTGCTGTGGAGGTAGCGGGTTTCGTCCATGATAAAGCGCAAGGGTTCGCCAGCCAGAAACCGCTTGA
The DNA here is from genome assembly GCA_007129405.1 of Kiritimatiellia bacterium. Lineage (GTDB taxonomy): Bacteria > Verrucomicrobiota > Kiritimatiellia > UBA8416 > UBA8416 > T3Sed10-140. The sequence continues at coordinate 2,997 of SKVN01000154.1, read as the reverse complement.
TGTTGTCGAGAGCGACCTGGTCGCCGTAGCTCAAATGCGGAGGGCGTTGGGGCCAATGTGCTACATTGATGTTGTGCGGGGTAAGGATGAGGTTGGGCCAGGTATGGGCTTCATGGCCTTTGGGAAAATAGTTGTCGCCAACAAGCACATCAAGTCCGGCCCGCAGGCGACCGGATTTCAATTCTGCAAAGAGCGCATCTTGATCGATGATTTCTCCGCGGGCGGCATTAATGATGATGCCGTGATCCGGGAGCATTGCCAGTCGTTCGGCGTTTACAGAAGCTTCGGTTTCTTTAGACCAGCCAGCCCAGACGACTACGATTTCGCTGGTCTGAAACAGGGCATCGAGACTTTCGATGCGCTTGCAGCATTCAGGTATATCCGTCGCGTAGGGATCAAAGACGGACAATTCTGGCGCAAAGGGTTCCAGCATTTTAACGAACTGATTCCCAATCACTCCGCATCCGTACAGGCCAACTTTTGTGCCGTACAGCGTACCCGAAACGAGTCCATTCCTCTTGAGAGTATGGGGGCTTTTTTCGGCGGCAAGATGTTCGATACGCGGGCGTAGATCTTTGAGAACGGCTAACAAAAGAGACATAGCACCTTCAGCTACTGGTCGCGCTGGTGTGTCGCCCCAATTGGTCACCGGAATCCCAGAGCGAATGATCTCCACTGGTACGGTGGCTTTGCACGTTCCGCCAAGGTTGACAATATAGCGAACCTTGCCGGGTGAATGTGCCAGATCTGCCGGGATCTTCCTTCCTGTCCAATGCGTGATGAGGATGTCTGCCGCTTGCATCTGCTCTAATGCTTGCGCGTCATTGATATCTCTTCCTTTCTCTACAATGCGTAATTCTCCAAGCTCACGGAGCGCATGGGCGAATGGTCCATCGGGTGTGATGTGCGTACGTTCTGCTGCCATAAACAAGATTTTGGTCATGTGAGTTGACTCCGGATGTAGGCCATATCTGAACAGGCGTTTTGATAGATCGTTTCGATGTTTTCGTCTTTTCCGATGCCTCGGGTAAACTCCATCGTAGCAGTTCCCTGGAATGTATGCTCGCGCACGATTGCAAAAAGCTTGTCTAGCTCGATGCGCTTGACGGGATCGGATGGATCGCTGTCGGGCCTTCGGAACTGCACATGCAGGTGCCACACGCGCGGGCCGAATGTCTGCATCCATGTATCCAGTTCTGCGGCCGTGGTGTTGCCGACATGCACGATAATACCGTACCGTTCGGGGTCGAGATCGGCATGAAATGTGGCGGCTGCTTCCGGCGTTTCTAGCAGTGTCCCCGGGTGACACTCACAAAGTAATTTACAATGGGCGGGTAAGGTTTCGGCCCATTGCAGTAAATTGCGTTTGTATAATGATAAAAGTGCAGGGTCGTTTCCAACGTTGAATTTTACGGCACGGGTGCCCAATTGTTGAATGGCCATTGCTTCTTTGCTGCGTTCCTCTGCCGTATCATCTGTAAATGTAACGTAGCTGTTAAAGATGGGTATCGGTGCTGCGGCCACCAAGCGCTTTTGCTCGGCGGCATCTACGCGCGAAAAATGATAGGACCAAAGCTCAATGCCATCAAATCCGTCTTGTGTAAACCGGGGGAGCCATTCGCTAACCGAAAAAGACGGTTCGCGCTTTCCCCAGCGGGTCTTTTCCAGGCAAACGGTTGCGATATAAACATGTCGACTTGTATTCATACTAAGAATCCATAGCAGAAGTATGTATGATGTGAAAAGGAAAACAGTGACGGAATCTACTTGCAAACGAAGGAAGGCATGTGAATTCTGCTTTGTGATGGGAGTCGGGCGCTGAGTTCCGGTGATGCAGGAGCGGGGATTGGGGATAGATAGACAAATAGGGACGTGATTGCCTGTAGCCCGCTTTCGCCGAAAGCGCGGCTGGTGCGTGTGTTGCGCATGTGGTGTCCGTGGCATGTCCTTCGGGCTTTTTACGGGCTTTCTATGCGCGCTCCACGCACGAGCCTGCTTATATCGAAAGCAGGCTACTGAGCTTGAAGTTATAGGTAAGACGGGAGCGTAATATATGAGGTATGCGATCGATCGGGTTCCGTTTAGTTACTTTGGATCATGGATATCGGTTTCGATACCGGCTGGTGAAAAGCAATTATATGTTCGTAATCACCATATGCGTGCTAACAATCTGTTTAGCATCGAGGCAATCGTTGATGGCCAACGCATTACGCCTCAGGTTGCACAGACACCCGCCATGCTGACCTGCACGGCAGGAGATGGGCGCGTGGAAATTTGCTTTGAAGGGCCAGATTCATTGCGATTGCGGGGAATTGGCGTCGGGGTGCTCTTCACGGGCAAGCGCATTGTGGCTTATGAGAATGGGGACAATCTGGCGGTATTCAATATTCGCAAAGCTTTCCGTCGGTATCAGTTCGAGACGCTTGAGGGAACTTTGGAATTGCTTGGCGCCTATGTCTCCGAAGAGGAAGATCTTGAAAACCTCGCGGAACATCAGGGGGGGGGCGACTTTAGCCTTCTGGAAGGGCTGGACCGCGATCAGCCCGCGATTTATGTAAAACCGGATGCGAATAGCGGTCGATGGGAGCTTGCCATTGATGAATTCTGGAGCAGTTGGGAGCATCCCCAACGGGCATCCTTTGATGATTGCTTACTTGCGGCAGAGAATGCTTTTGGCTCGTTTTACGAAAAATTTGCGCCTGTCGAGGCGGCATTCGAGGAAACGCAGGCGTTGGCAATCTATGTTGACTGGGCATCTACAGTTTCCCCATGCGGCCTTGTGAAGCGTCCGACGATGTTCATGTCCAAGAACTGGATGAACAATGTCTGGAGTTGGGACCAGTGTTTTAATGCCATGGCCATGGCGAAGGCACATCCCGCGCTTGCGATGGATCAAATGCTGACACTTGTGGATCATCAAGATGCATTTGGTGCGTATACGGATGCCTTTAATGACATGGAGATGCACTATAATTATTCGAAACCTCCCGTGCATGG
>SKVN01000070.1 GCA_007129405.1 Kiritimatiellia bacterium | reverse complement strand
TGAGGGTTGATGGGGCTGGTGGGCTCTGCAGTTATTAGACAGAAAGATGGGGACAGGAAAAACGGATAGGCTTTGCTTTTTTTAACCACGGACTACATGGAAGGCATGGAGGGCTGGTGGGCTTCGGGGGAGGAAGGCTGAAGTTTTGGTTTATGCATTTCGAGGGATTTTGGTGTTTGCTGCGTTATACTGAGCAGAGATGATTGCAGTTTGCAGGCGGGGTAAGGTTCCGGGGGAACCGGATGAGGCGAATGTGAAACTTGCGTCATAGTGCTGGGTGTTCGGCGAACGAGATCGGCGACGAGATTGGTGAACGATTCTGTTTTCCTACTCGTAATCCGCTCTCGTCGGCCGAAATAGGGCGTCTATATTGTGTGCAAAAAAACAAAACTTTAGGCAACAGCTAGTTGGGGAAATATGGCAGATCGGACGATACATATAAAGGGTATGCATTGTGCCAGTTGCGTGGCGAATGTGGAGAAGGCTTTGCAGGCGGTTGCGGGGGTTGAGAGGGCAAGCGTGAATCTGGCGACGCATTCTGCGCATGTACATGGCACCAAGCTGGATGATGCCGCCTTGCGCATAGCAATTGAGCAGGTCGGGTTTGCGGTCGCGGAGGGCAATGCCTCGCAGCATCTGGAGGAGGAGGACGGGCGCGTCGAGCGTCGGCGTATGTGGCTGGCGTGGGCGGGAACGATCCCGATTATGATCTGGATGCTGCCGATGTTTTTTGGTCACGGACACCATTATATGCCAGGCGGCATGTTTGCCCATGACGGGGGTATGGTATTGCTTAGCGGGCTGGTCTTGTTCTGGCCCGGATTCGCCACATTGCGTAGTGCGTGGCGTTCGGCACTGCGGCTGGCCCCCAATATGGATGTGCTGATAACATTGGGTACGATGGCGGCATATGTTACGGGGATCGTTGCGCTGGCGGGACATTATGTGGAACTGCCGGAACTGGCCAATTTTGGTGGTCTTGCCGGCATGATTATGGCGTTTCATTTGACGGGGCGGCATATCGAGACGCAATCCAAGGGGAAGGCTTCGCAAGCGATCCGCAAGCTTTTGACGCTGGAGGCGAAGGAGGCGTGCGTCGAGCGCGATGGTGAGGAAGCGCATATTCCAATTGATGCACTTGCGCCGGGCGACATCATGGTGGTGCGTCCGGGCGAGAAAATTCCGACGGATGGGGAAGTGGTGTCGGGCAGTAGTCGTGTGGATGAGTCGCTGGTTACGGGCGAATCGATGCCGGTGAAGCGGGCCCAGGGCAGCAAGGTAATCGGTGCGACAATCAATCTGGAAGGTGTGTTGCGTGTGCGGGCTACGCGTACGGGGAATGATACCTTCTTGAGCCAGGTGATCCGGATGGTGGAGGAGGCGCAGGGCTCGAAAGTTCCAATTCAGGCATTGGCTGATCGCGTGACGGCAGTCTTTGTGCCGATTGTGCTGGTGCTGGCATTGGTGACGTTTGTCTCGTGGCTTGTGTTTCCGCAACCACTTGGCGCGTTAGCAGCATGGATGGCGCGGTTTTTGCCATGGGTAAACCCGGAGTTGGGCTGGGTTGCGTTGGCATTGCATGCGGCCATTGCCGTGCTGGTGATTGCGTGTCCTTGTGCACTGGGGCTGGCAACGCCCACGGCTTTGATGGTGGGGTCTGGGCTGGGGGCCGAGAATGGCATTTTGATTCGCAAGGGCGCGGCCGTGCAAGTGCTGCGGGATGTGGATGTACTGGTATTCGACAAGACGGGTACGATCACAGAGGGCAGACCGGGGGTGACGGATGTGGTGCCTGCGGAGGGCGTTGAGGCCGATGAGTTGCTACGTGTGGCGGTGGCACTCGAGCGCAATAGCGAGCATCCGATTGCCAAGGCGATCGTGCAGGAGGTCAAGGATCGGGGTATACAGTCTCATCCGGCAGAAGATTTTGCGGCGGTGACAGGTGGAGGCGTTCGCGGTGTGCTCGATGGTGTGGATGTGGCTGCTGGCACAGATGCGTTGATGTCGAAACCTTTGCCGGACGCGCTGCGTTCGGCGCGCGAGAAGCTCGAGCAACAGGCTCGCACGGTGGTTCGTGTGGTGGCTGGCGAGCGCGAGCTGGGATTGATTGCGGTGGCAGATCGTATCAAGGCGGACAGTCCGTCGGCGTTGCAGCAATTAAAGGAGCTTGGTTTTCATACGGTGATGCTGACGGGTGACAATGAGACCGTGGCTCGTGCGGTGGCAGCGGAAGCTGGCATTGATGATGTGGTGGCGCAGGTGTTGCCGGGCGACAAGGCCGATAAGGTGAAGCAGTTGCAGGCGCAGGGGCATAAGGTTGCAATGGTGGGCGATGGTATCAATGATGCGCCTGCCTTGACGCAGGCGGATGTGGGTATTGCGATTGGCACGGGAACAGATGTGGCGATCGAGTCGGGCGATATTGTGCTGGTGCAGGGCAGTCTGGAAGCGGTTGTGCGGGCGGTGCATTTGAGCCGGGCGACGTTTCGCAAAATTCGCGAGAATCTCTTCTGGGCATTCTTCTATAATCTGGTGATGATTCCACTGGCCATGGCAGGCGCGTTGCATCCTTTGCTGGCGGAGATTGCCATGGCCTTCAGCTCGATCAACGTCGTGACCAACGCCCGCCGCTTACAGAAGGTGGATCTGCGTACGGGGAAACGGCATAGGTAGCGGTGGTATTTTTGCGGAATCGTGTTATTCGAGTTATTTGATTGGGTTATTTGATGGCGTCGCGGAAGCGAGCGGCGACTTCGGGCCAGTTGATGACTTCCCAGAAGGCTTCGATATAGCTACCGCGGCGGTTCTGGAATTTCAGATAGTAGGCATGCTCCCAGACGTCGAGTCCCAGAATCGGAGTTCCGCGTTTTTCCACGACATCCATGAGCGGGTTGTCCTGATTCGGTGTAGCGCTCACGAAGAGCGTGCCGTCAGCGGCGACGGAGAGCCAAGCCCAGCCGCTGCCGAATACGGATAAGGCGGCTTGATTGAATGTTTTCTGGAATTCTTCAAACGATCCGAAGGCTTCGTTAATGGCAATGGCGAGCATGCCATCTGGTTTGCCACCACCGTCGGGCGACATGATTTCCCAGAAGAGGGTGTGGTTGTAGTGGCCGCCAGCATTGTTACGCACAACCGTGGGCCATGCGCTGATTTGTCCCATGATGGCTTCAATGGGGATCTGTTTGAGCGCAGGGTGATCTTTGGCCGCATTTACGAGATTGTTGTAGTAGGCACGATGATGCCGATCGTAATGAATTTCCATTGTTTCTGCATCGATGTGCGGTTCGAGTGCATCGTAGTTATATGGTAATGGTTGGAATGGCCAAGCGGTTTCGGATGCTTGGGCTACGCTGGCTAGCAATGCGAGACCGAGGATCAGGTGCAGTTTCATTTGTTTGCTCCTTTGTGTGGTTTGTGTGTCCCGGCTCTGTCCCGCTTGGCACCATGCCGTCGGGAAACGGGTGTTGATACCAGTTTGCCTGACACAAGTTTTACTCTTTGTTCACGTATAACGCATTATGGAGTGATCGTTCAAATATATTCCACATTACAGTTTTGTGCCGCGTTCGCGATAGCTTGGGCGGGTAAGCGGGTGGCAAGGGGGCGGAATACGGTGCACGATGCGTGTAATAATAATGTGAAATGAAACTGGAAGCCGTATGGTTCTGCCTGTAGCATGTCGGAATTTGATACTCGTCTTTGTTTTGGTTGCGGCGTACTAAAAAATCATATCGTAAACGAGAGCTAACGGAGGATGACATGAGTGCACATGTTTGGGAAATTCTGGATCGCAAGGGTAGGAAGGTCATCAGTGTGCCGGGCGATACCAATGTTTTGAAAGCTGTACAGACGATGACAGACCATAATATCGGTTGCGTGATGGTCATGTCTGCGTCCGGTGTGATCGATGGTATTTGTTCGGAGCGGGATGTTTTTCGCAAGGTGATTTTGCAGAAGCAGGATGCGAGTGGTGTCGAGGTGTCGGCTGTTATGACGCCCGAGAGCGAGTTGATTACGGTACAGCCTGATACAACATTGACCGAGTGCATGGATTTGATGAAGAAGCGGGGTATCCGGCATTTACCTGTTCTGGATGCGGATGGCAAGGCAGAGGGCATGATTTCGTTGCGGGATGTTGTGGATGTTTTGAGCTCGGCGAAGGAACTGATGATCCGCCAGCTTGAACATTACATTGGTAGCTCGCTCTAACCTTGGCTTTTGTTTGTAAATCGTAATTCGAAATATAAGGAGCAGACCGAATGAAAACACTGGATGATTTGCGCAAGATGCGGGAGCAGGTGCGGAAAGAGTTGGACATGCGCAGTGGCAACAAGCGGGCCCGCGTTACAGTATGTATGGGAACTTGCGGGATTGCAGCAGGTGCGCGCGAAACGATGCAGGCCTTCTTGCGTGAGCTTGAAGGCGCCGGGCTGGGGGATATAGCTGTGACGGCTGCAGGTTGCGCGGGGTTTTGCGAGAAGGAGCCGATGGTCGAGGTCGAAGTGAAGGATGAGAAGCCCGTGCGCTACTGTCATGTAGATGCTGCTGCCGTGGCGCGGATTGTGCAAGAGCACTTGGTGGGTGGTAAAGTTGTTGACGATCTGGTTTTTGCATAAAGGAGTGCTGGGCGATGGCGAATACCTGTAAGTGCGAGGGAAACTGTTCCTCGGTGGTGTATCAAGAGCTGGATGCGTTTATGGCGGATTGCCCGAAGGGCCGGGACAAACTGATCCCGGTTCTGCAGAAGGCGCAGGAGTTGTTCGGGTATCTTCCGGTGGAAGTGCAGGAATATGTTGCCAAAGCGCTGGAATTGCCGGTCAGTGAAGTGTACGGGGTGGTTACATTTTACCATTATTTCACGATGGAACCGCGCGGGCGGCACACGATCAACGTCTGTCTCGGAACGGCCTGCTATGTGCGCGGTGCGAAGAAGATCGTGGATGCATTATCGGAGAACCTGAATATCAAGATGGGCGGGACGACGGAGGATCGGCGGTTTTCGCTGACGACGCAGCGTTGTTTCGGGGCCTGTGGCCTGGCACCGGTAATCATGATCAATGATGATGTACACGGGCGGGTGACACCAAAGAAAATTGCCGGGATCCTGGCGCAATACGAATAAGGGGACCGAAAGCATGAAGACTGTCAGAATCCAGGTTTTGTTGTGTGCGGGGGGCTCTTGCATATCCTCGGGAACCCAGAGCGTGCGGGAAGCGTTTGAAGCATCACTGGCTGCGCACGGGCTTGCCGACGAAGTTGAAATCATCGCGACCGGCTGTATGGGTATGTGCGAAGTGGGGCCTATCGCGATCGTGTATCCCGAAGGGGTCTTTTACCAGAAGGTCCAGGCTGCGGATGCAGAGGAGATTGTTTCGGAGCACTTGCTGAAGGGCCGCGTCGTGGAGCGGTTGTTCTACCGCAAGCCTTCGACGCAGGAATTGATCCAGACGATCAGTGATATTGATTTCTTTAAGTTGCAGCACAAGATCGCATTGCGTAATTGCGGGCAGATCGATCCAGAGCGGATCCAGGAATACATCGCGATGGATGGCTATATGGCTCTGGGGAAAGCTCTGACCGAGATGACGCCGCAAGGGGTGCTGGATGAGATCAAGCAGTCCGGGCTGCGTGGTCGTGGTGGCGCTGGTTTTCCTGCTGGGATCAAGTGGGCGGCGGCCGCAGCGGAGACGGCGGATATCAAGTATGTGGTTTGCAATGCGGATGAAGGCGATCCTGGGGCGTTCATGGACCGGAGTATCCTGGAAGGCGACCCACACAGCGTACTCGAGGCTATGACCATTTGTGGATACGCGATCGGGGCGTGTCAGGGATATATCTATGTTCGTGCCGAGTATCCGTTGGCGATCGAACGTCTGGAGAAGGCGATAGCGCAGGCGCGTGAGTTTGGCATGCTTGGCAAGGACATTTTCGGCAGTGGATTCGATTTTGACATCGAAATCCGGATGGGTGCCGGTGCGTTTGTTTGTGGTGAGGAAACGGCCTTGATGCATTCGATCGAGGGACGTCGGGGCGAGCCGCGTCCGAAGCCGCCTTTCCCGGCGCAGAAGGGGCTTTTTAACAAACCGACGGTGCTGAACAATGTGGAGACGTTTGCGAATGTGCCGACCATTATCATGGAGGGGGCACAGGAGTTTGCGGCCTTAGGGACGGAGAAGAGCAAAGGCACGAAGGTGTTTGCCTTGGCTGGCGATGTGAACAATACGGGGCTGGTGGAAGTTCCGATGGGGATTTCGCTGGGTGCGATCGTGTATGATGTTGGTGGCGGCATCCCGAACGAGAAGAAGTTCAAGGCGGTCCAGATTGGTGGTCCTTCCGGTGGTTGCATTCCGGCACCTTACTTGAATACGCCGGTGACGTATGAGTCGCTGCCGGAGTTGGGGGCGATCATGGGGTCGGGTGGCCTGGTGGTGATGAACGAGGACACCTGCATGGTGGATCTGGCGCGTTATTTTCTCGAGTTCATTGCCGAGGAGTCGTGTGGTAAGTGCACACCTTGCCGGGTTGGCACCCGCATCATGCTCGAACTGGTAACAAATATCTGTGAGGGCCGGGGGACGATGCAGGATCTTGATCGTTTGGAGGAGCTCTCGGACTTTATTCGTCAGGGTTCGTTGTGCGGTCTTGGTCAGACGGCACCGAATCCGGTGCTTTCGACGCTACGGTATTTCCGGCATGAGTATGTTGCCCACATCAAGGATCATCATTGCGAGGCGGGCGTATGTGGTCCGATGATGTTTGCGCCTTGCACGAATGCTTGCCCGGCGGCGGTGAATGTGCCGGCGTATCTGGCATATGTTGGGCAGGAGCGCTATGAGGATGCGCTGCGGGAGCATTTAAAGGCGAATCCGTTCCCGTCTGTATGTGGTCGTGTGTGCCCGCAGTGGTGTATCAAGAAGTGTCGTCGTGCTGATCTGGAGGGTCCGCTGGCGGTGCGGTTGGTGAAGCGTTTCATGGCCGACCAGCGCGAGGATTATGCTGATTTGTATCCGCCCAAGGAACCGTCGAATGGCAAGAAGGTGGCGGTTATCGGGTCCGGTCCGGCCGGTTTGACGGCGGGGTATTACCTGACGCTGATGGGCTACAAGGCCACGGTCTTTGATCAACAGCCGGAAGCGGGCGGGATGTTGCGCTATGCCATTCCGGATTACCGTTTACCGCGTGAATATGTGGACAAGGAAATCGGCGGTCTGGAGCGTCTAGGCGTTGAAATCCGGACGAATGTGCATGTTGGCAAAGATGTTACGCTAAGCGATCTGCGCAAAGATGGTTACGAAGCTATCTATCTGGCTTGCGGAGCGGGGCACGAGATCAAGCCGGATTTGCCGGGTATCGATCTTCCGGGCGTGTATACGGGAATTTCTTTCCTGGATCGGGTTGCCAAGGGCGAAGATCTCAAGGTGGGGCCGGATGTGGTGGTGATCGGTGGTGGTGACAGTGCGATTGATGCCTCGCGCATTGCGCGCCGTCGCGGAGCCCGGAACATTACCATTCTCTATCGTCGTACTCGGAGCGAGATGCCTACCAACCCGATCGAGATTCGCGAGGCGGAAGTCGAAGGCAACAAGGTGGAGTTTTTGACGAACATTGGTGGTATTTTTGCGCGGGATGATGGGAGGCTTGAGATAGAGGTTCGCAAGATGCGTCTGGGCGCGTTCGACAAGACGGGACGTCGGCGCCCGGAGGAGATTCCGGGGGTTGCGGAGCGCCGCGTGGTGGACAATGTGATCATTGCGATCGGGCAGCGCAGCGAAGTGGGCGACATTCTTGCAGACGGACAGGGGCTGCAGGCCGATCGCTGGGGCGGTGTGGAAGCTGACCGCAAGACGGGCGCAACCGCCGTGCCGTTTATTTTTGCGGGCGGCGATCTGGTGTCTGGTGCGGCCACGGTTGTAGAGGCGATTGCGGCGGGTCAAGCCGGGGCTCGGGCGATTGACCAGTACCTTTCGCCGGGCGTGCGGCAGAGCTACCCGTGGGAAAACCCGGAACCGCCGGATGTCCCGGTTGATCCGGATCAGGAGATTTCGGACGTTGCGCCGGTCAGCCATCCGCTGTTGAGTCCGGAAGAGCGGTTGATCACGCTTGAGGTGGAAAAGACGATTTTGCCGTGGGAGGCCCGGTGTGAGGCGGGGCGTTGCTTGCGGTGTGATTACAAGGGATAGTGGAGAGGGCGACATTGCGGTGCGCGGTGATTTGCGCACCGGGACCTTTTGTGGAGGTGAAAGCATGACGATTCAGGAAATCGTGAACAAGCATGGAAATGACAGGGAGCATTTGCTGGCGATTCTGCATGATGTACAAGACGGTTCGCCGGATAACTCGCTGCACAAAGAAGCAATCGAGACGTTGTCGCACATTATGGATATAACCGTCGCGGATATTGTAGGGACGGCCTCCTTCTATACCATGTTCAGCTTGCAGCCGCGTGGACGGCACATTGTCAGATTGTGCGAAAGTCCCCCGTGCTACATTGCCGGGGAAGAGAATATCCTGGCCGCGTTGGAAAAACGACTTGGCGTCAAGGTGGGCGAAACGACGGCGGACGGCGTCTTTACGCTGGAAACCACGAGTTGCCTGGGTGCCTGCGGCGTGGCCCCGGTTATGATGGTGGACGATGAGGTGTATGGACATTTGACGGAGAGCGAAGCGGTCCGAATTATTGAAACCATTGCCGCCAGCGCAGCCGCATAGCTTTGTAGATTCGGTGATCAGTTTGATTTTGAGGATAATCACGGGAGGAGAGCAGATATGGCGAAACCAAGGGCCTATGTGATGGTATCCGTGGATGCTGATACAGTGGTGATCGGGGCGCGGGAAGTGAAGACCCGGCTTGCCGCTGAAATTGGTACATGCGGTCTAGGCGAAGAAATCCGGGTGCTTGAGACGGGGTCGTTTGGTCCGTCTGACGCTGGCATCGTTGCAGCCGTAATGCCCGAAGGGCTGGTGTATGGTAACCTGACACCGGAGCGGATACCGCAACTTGTGGAAGAACATTTCGTCAAGGGTCGCCCCGTTTCTGCATGGTTGCTAGCGGGCGAGCACATTCTGCCGGATCCGGAAACGACGGATTCGCGGGGGCAGCAGTATTTTGGTCGGATCGTGCTGGATAATTGCGGACGGATCGATCCCGACAGCATCGAGGAATATATTGCCAACGACGGGTACTTTGCACTGGGCAAGGCCTTGACGGAAATGACACCCGAGGCGGTCGTGGAAGAGGTCAAGGACTCCGGGTTGCGGGGCCGGGGGGGGGCTGGCTTTCCAACGGGACTGAAGTGGAGTTTTTGTGCTTCCGAAAAAGCGGATATGAAGTATGTGATTTGCAATGCGGATGAGGGCGAGCCCGGTACGTTCAAGGATCGTTTGATCATGGAAGGTGATCCGCACAAAGTCATCGAAGGTATGGCACTGTGCGGTTATGCGCTGGGTGCCACGCAAGGATACGTGTATATTCGCGGCGAATACAAATTGTCGATTGAACGGATCCGCAATGCGATCGAGGCGGCGCGCGAAAATGGTTTGCTGGGTAAGGATATCATGGGGTCGGGTTTTGATTTTGATATTGCGGTAAAGATCGGTGCGGGGGCTTACGTCTGCGGTGAGGAAACAGCCCTGATCGAGTCGATGGAAGGCAAGCGTGGTTTGCCGCGTGTGAAGCCGCCGTTCCCGGCAAAAGCAGGATTCCGGGGCAAGCCTACGAATGTGAACAATGTGGAGACGCTGGCGAACATTCCATTTATTATCCGCAATGGTGCGGCGCAATTCCACGGAATCGGGGATCCGGGTACGCCCGGCACAAAGGTGTACACCGTGCTTGGGCACATCAACCGCGCGGGTCTGATCGAAGTGCCGACAAGCGTGACATTGCGCGATGTACTGGAGGATTATGCCGGTGGTATGCGCTCGGGGTCGTTTAAGATGGCGCAACTCGGGGGCACGGCCGGAGATTTGCTCGATGCTTCGATGCTGGATGTGCCGCTCAACTATGATTCCTTGGCAAAGAATGGCCATTCGTTGGGATCCGGTGCGATCCTGTTCATGAATGAAACCATCAAGGTCTGCGATTTCCTGCATGCCTGCATGAAGTTTTTTGCGCACGAATCCTGTGGCAATTGCAACCCCTGCCGCAATGGTATGGCGGCATTATTGGAACTTACGGCGCGCCTGAAGAAAGGCGAAGGATACCCAGGCGACATTGCATTGATGGAGGAGCTGGTGATGGGCATGCAGTCGATTGCCTTTTGTCCGCTCGGCCAATCCCCAGCGGCGCCGGTTTTGTCGGCGGTGCGCTATTTCCGGGATGAGTTGCATGCCGGCATTAATGTGGATGCCGTGCGTCCGAGGCCGGAGCATACGATGCGTCACCTCATGAAATTGGCGAGTTAAAAAATCCATAACAAGGGATGCTGAACATACGGAAGCAAGGAGAGAGAAGAATGGCAATCAAACTGAAGATTGATCGGCAGGATGTTGAAGTTCCGGAAGGGACGACGGTTTTGGATGCGGCAGCAGAGGCGGGGGTGCATATTCCGACGCTTTGCCATGTTCCCAAGGTTACAAGCCCGGGGTCGTGTCGGGTATGCCTGGTTGAAATCGAGGGGGCGCGCACACTTCAGCCTGCCTGTGTGACACCTGTTACGGAAGGCATGATCGTGCGGACCCACAGCAAACGCGCTCGGCAGGGGCGGCAGATGTCTGTGGAGCTTTTGCTGGCAAATCATCCATGGGATTGTAATGCCTGTGTACGCAATGGGCAATGCGAGCTGCAAACCTTGGCGCAAACGATGGGTATTACCGATGTGCGTTTCCCGTACACGCGGGAGGAGGTCCCGGTTGATACGAGCACGGCTGCGGTGGTGCGCGATATGAACAAATGTATTTTGTGTCGCCGCTGCGTGGCCGTCTGCCAGGATGTGCAGGGTGTGGGATCGCTTGCGCCCCGTGCACGCGGATTCGATACGGTCATTGGCGCAGGAGCCGGCGAGAATCTATGTGATGCGGTTTGCGTGCAGTGCGGACAATGCGCGGCGATTTGTCCGGTTGGCGCGATTTACGAGCAGGATGCGATCGAGGATGTCTGGCGTGCCCTGGACGATCCGGAAAAGCATGTCGTGGTGCAGACGGCCCCCGCCATTCGGGCGGCTCTGGGTGAATGTTTCGGGCTTGAGCCGGGAACCTGTGTGACGGGCAAGATGGTTGCAGCCCTGCGGCGTCTCGGTTTTGCCAAAGTATTCGACACCAACTTTACGGCAGATCTTACCATCATCGAAGAGGGGCACGAATTGCTGACGCGGCTCAAGACGGCACTGGTTGACAAGGGCGAGGTTTCGTTGCCGATGTTTACCAGTTGCTCGCCGGGCTGGATCAACTTCATGGAGTACTTCTATCCCGGATTGCTTCCCAATCTTTCGTCCTGCAAGTCGCCGCAGCAAATGTTCGGGGCACTTGCCAAGACGTACTATGCCGAGAAAGAGGGGATTGATCCGAAGAACATCGTCGTGGTTTCCGTCATGCCTTGCACGGCCAAGAAGTTCGAGGCGGATCGGGAGGAAATGGTCGACTCCGGCTTCAAGGATGTGGATTATGTGCTGACGACGCGTGAGTTGGGTCGCATGATCCAGGAAGCTGGCATTGACTTCATGAAGCTGCCGGACGAGGAGCAGGATAGCCCGATGGGAATGTCTACCGGTGCGGCGGATATCTTTGCCAATACCGGTGGTGTGATGGAAGCTGCGCTGCGAACGGTTTACGAAGTCGTGACGGGTCGCGAACTGCCGATGGAGAAGCTGCACGTTGCCCCGATCCAGGGGTTGGACGGGCTGAAGGAAGTGGCACTGACATTTGAGAAGTGCCAGCCGGATTGGTCATTCCTGGAAGGTGTCACGGCCAAGGTTGCTGTTGCGCATGGTCTTTCGAATGCCCGCAAGGTGTGTGACATGGTGGCAGACGGCGAGGGAGGCTACCACTTTGTGGAAGTGATGTGCTGTCCGGGTGGTTGCATCGGTGGCGGTGGTCAGCCGCGCATGACGACAGACGAGGTGCGGCAGTCTCGTATCAAGGCTATCTACACGGAGGACGAGGGGCGGACCATGCGGAAATCGCACGAGAATCCGGCCGTCACGCAGATTTACGCGGAATTCCTGGGAGAGCCGCTGGGGCACAAATCGCATGAGCTTCTGCATACGCATTATCACGCGAAGGAACCGGTGTAAGGTCTGAGGTGCAGTTTTGAAATACAGATCCCACCGACCTTGCGTCGGTGGTGAAGGAAGTTGGGGGAATGGGCGTGCATTCCTTCCCCTCAACGTTTACCTCCACCGGGATGAACCCGGTGGGCGGCATGAAATTACAACGTAGTGCGCGAAGCTGCTTGTTGGCGGGCTGCTTTAACCAGATGTATTGATTCCTGCCATTCCGTCCGGATGAGTTTTTTGAAGGCTGTCATTGTCGGGTGGGCTGGTAGCAGTGGACTGTTCTCTTGGATGACGCCGACGGCATTTTCGTAATACCAGAGGCAGTCTATGTATGCAGCTCGACGTGCTACTGATATCAAAAGCGGGGGATAGCCACACTTGAGTAGCGGTAGGTTGGCTATGAGTCTGGCAATGCGTCCGTTGCCATCGAAGAAGGGGTGTATCCGCACAAATGTCAGATGGATCCAGGCGTATACGTTTATCGCTTTGGTCGGTGTGGTGGCGGAGCGCAGTTTGCGGTTACATTCCTTGATCCAGCGCGACATGAGTCGTGGCGTATCGGTTGGCGATGCGTATTCCATGTAAACAGGTTTCCCGTCGATTACACCATTGGTTCCATTAAAGTCGCGTTTCCAGTGTCCAATAGGCCGCAGGGCATCAATGGCGCTCTTTTGCATAACGCAGCGGTGTAGATCGAATAAATCTTCGGCCGTAATTCTTTCCTGTCTGATCAGATCGTATATCCGTTCGACAGCTTTCGCGTGTCCGTAGACCTCTTCGTGGTCCTTGAGGGGTTTCCCGCTGATGGTGAGACCTAGCTCCAATACTTTGATGGTCTCGCCCAGTGTGAGCGTGTTTCCTTCAATACCGGTTGAGTCGAACGTCCAGAGTGCAGTTAGCTGCTGGATGAGTGCATCGCGGATATCATCCGGTAGATCGCGGAAGAAGGGACGACGATCCGGTACGGAAGCGTCCCGTGTTTTAAGAAAGGAAAAAACGGCATTATAGGTGACATCCAATCCGTGTCGCTCTTTTAGGAACAAAGCGATTTTTCTTAATGAAACACCGTCGTTCCGCAGATGTCGTATCTCATTTTCAAAAGGTGCAAGTATTGAATTCCCATGTTTCATGTCCAAATGGTCTCAAAATGCAAGATAATTGTCACGATAATTGTTTAAATTATTGGTACAAGATCATTGTGACAAATTAAGAAGATGCATGCAGTTGTTCTTGCAGGAAGTTTTGGATGGCTTGGTGCCAGCGTTCGGGGTGCGAGGCGACAAAGGATTCGTGCCGGCTTTTGGGGAAGGTGACGAATTGTTTGGGACTTGGGACAGCATCGAACACACGTTGCCCTTCGTGCAGGGTGGCGCGGGGATCCTCCGCGCCATGCATGAAGAGGGCGGGGGTGGTGAGGGTGGCGGCATATGTCACCGGATTGTGCCGGAATGCGTTGAAGCCTCTTTGCTGTCCCCCCCAGAACACCAGCAATTCGGCGTTGGGGAAAGATGGGGTTTTCATGGCGCGGAAGCGATTGCGGACGGTGTTGAGCATGGTGTCGAAGACGGCTTCGAGAATAACAGCATCCGGTTTGATGTCATGGTGGTGCATGGCCCGCAGAATGGCCACGGCTCCTTTGCTTTGGCCGAAAAGCAGGTGGTGGGAATGATCGAGGTGCCTTTGTGCGTAGCGATATGCAGCTTTGACATCATCGGCTTCCCGGTATCCGACGGTGGTGTAGCTCTCGGAGGATCCGCCAGACCCGCGAAAGTCGACTAACAGGACGGACGTGTGCATGGAGAGAAAGGCACGGGCTTCTTCTAGAAGCGCGGTTTTATCTTCGGCGTAACCATGGAACATGATGACAAGGGGTGTGTGTGCGCCTAGGTTTTCGTACCATGCTTCGAGGGTGATGGTTTCGTCGACGGCAATTGTGACGACCCCTGCGTTTTCCGCCAGACGGTAAGGTTTTGTTTCGCTTTCCGGGCGTGTGACCGTGACGCCGGTTAACAGCACGCGGATTCTTTGCCAGCGCGAAAGCTTCTCGGGTTGGCTTGTGCGCGTGCCGGCTGCAGCATATGTCGTCATGGCTCTTGCGTGGTTATACGCGAGGATGTTGAGGCCTAAGAACCCTGATAATACGAGAAACGTAAACAAGATGATGCATTTTTTGTGTTTCATGCCCCCGTTTTTATTAAATGTGCTATGCGGTTGAAAGTAAAAGTTGGTGTTGCCGGGGGCGGCGACTCGGCGGGCCCGCTGGATAATCGATCACGCTGGGTGATCCCCCCCGTCGCTTCGCTCCCCCCAAAGCGGTAAGTTCGCTGCGCTCGCCTGTCCCGCCATAGCGTATTCGCGAAGGAGGATTACCGCACTCCATAAGGTGAGACAACAACAAGTGCAAGTTACGATATGCATCATCTTGGCCCCCGGGGTGGTCGGTCAACCGAAGGTGATGTCGCCGGAGATGATGCGGATCATTTCCCCCGTGGTTCCTTTCAGGATCAGGGAACCATCTTCGGCCATACCCTGCAGGATGCCGGTTGTGGTATTTCCCTGCTGTTCAATCGAAATCGTTTTGCCGATGCCATAGGCATGCTTGTGCCAGTTGGCAACCATTTCAGATGCTTTGCCGTCGTTCCAGAGCTGATAAAGGGTTTCCATGTTTTCGATCCATGCAGCGAGAAGTCGTGGTCGTGAAATTTCTCGTCCGAGCTCCAGTTGTATGGAAGAGGCGGGGAAAATAATCCGCGTTGGTAGGGCTGCATAGGGGGTGTTTACGTTGATGCCGAAACCTATAATAACGGCATATTGTCCATCTGGCTGGAGGTCGGTTTCAGTTAGAATGCCGGCAATTTTGTGTCGATGGAGTAGGATGTCGTTGGGCCATTTGATCTGGGGCGTGGTTTGCGCGATACGCTCGATGGCTTGCGCAGCAGCTACGGCGGCGGCCATGCCGAGCAAAGGGGCATCTTGCAAGGGACGCTCCGGGCGCAGTATTAGTGATGTATAAATGCCACAATTGGGGGGCGACTCCCAATTGCGATCCTGGCGGCCGCGACCTGCTATTTGCCGGTCGGTGACGATTAAGGTGCCATGGGGGGCCCCTTCCTGAATCCTTTGATGCGCGTCGTCGTTTGTGGAGCCTGTGGTCGGTGTATAGATATAGCGAGCATGCCCAAAACACGTGTTTGTGCAGTGGGGCAGGACGCTAGATGCGTCAAGATGATTGTTTTGTGTGTTCATGATGTTACATTTTGATACTGTCGTTGACGGTAAGTATGGTTCAATATTCAACAGCCAACAAGGAATATTCAATTTCCACGTAGCGCGCAGATGGGGTATGGTTACCCTTTGGGATGCTCATAGGCTTTTCGTGTAAACTTGTTCGGTTGGACATTCCTTGTTGGATATTGAAAAATCTTGTGTTTGTGTTGGGCGCAAACGGCAACACATGGTATCGAAAACAGAAATGACAGGCTGGGAGACGACATGCATGTATTGGTGACAGGTGGTGCGGGCTATATTGGAAGTCATACGGTTCTGGCATTGTTGGAGGCCGGGCATTCGGTACATGTGGTGGATAACCTCAGTAATGCGAGCGCGGAGAGTTTGCATCGGGTTGAAAAACTCACGGGCAAGAAGGTGCCGCTCGATGTTGTGGATTTGCTGGATCGCCCGCGTTTGCACGAAGTGATTGCGGGAGGAAGCTTCGATGCCGTGATACATTTTGCGGCGTTGAAGGCGGTGGGGGAGTCTGTGCGGGAACCGCTGTTGTATTATCGCAATAATATCACGGGCACGATTAACCTGTGCGAGGAGATGGCTTTGGCTGGCGTGAAGGCGATTGTGTTCAGTTCTTCGGCTACAGTGTATGATCCCTCGAATCCGATGCCATTGCAGGAGGAGGCAACTTTGGGTGCCGTGAATCCTTACGGTCGCACAAAGTTGATGATGGAGATGATGCTACAGGATTTGCAGGTTTCGGATCCGGACTGGCGGGTGTGGTTGTTACGGTATTTCAATCCGATTGGTGCACATGAAAGTGGTATGATCGGAGAAGATCCGGCAGGGGAGCCGAATAATCTTGTGCCTTATATTGCGCAAGTTGCCACCGGGCGTCGTCAGGAGTTGCGTGTATTCGGGAGTGATTATCCGACACCGGATGGCACGGGGGTGCGAGATTATATTCATGTGGTGGATTTGGCCATTGGCCATGTAATGGCGTTGGAACGGATTGCACATGAAGCAGGTGGGGTTCAGATTTGTAATTTGGGGACGGGACGGGGCTATAGTGTGCTAGAAGTATTGGCGGCATTTGAGGCTGCGTGCGGCAAAAAAATTCCTTATGCCATGCACCCTCGGCGTCCGGGAGATGCCGCGGTTTGTTATGCGGATCCAGCCTATGCCGAGAAAGTCCTTGGTTGGCGTGCAACTCGCGATCTTACCCAGATGTGCGAAGATACTTGGCGTTGGCAATCTGCCAATCCATTCGGATATGCTGACGCTCCTGTGTAAACAAAAATTGATAGTGCCGCTTGCATGGGGGAAATGAGCTTGACTCATATTCTATGATGTAGCACCGTTCCGATGTAGGAGGTAATGCTGTACACGTACAGTGGGGGGGTAGTTGCAGCAACAACTGAGGACAAAAACCAAGAGGAGTAATTCATGAGCAAGTCGAGCGTTTCGAAGGTTCCGTTTTTCGTGGTGTGCCTGACAGTGGCCGTATTGTCGCTTCCGATTTCAACGTTTGCGGCAGGTTTTGGTTTTTTTCTTGGGGGGACTGAATCGAAGCTGGATGTGGGTCCCAGCACCTATTCTTACAATACCGCATTGGTCGGTTTGACGTTGGATTCAAATGTGGCAGCCAATCGCGTGTTCAATTATCGCCTTGATCTGTATTATGGAGCCGGTGATCACGATGGGGTCACATCCGATATGTTCGGCATGAATCATACGTTTGGTTTCGGCGTTGTAAGAACTCGTCCTGTGCGGGTATGGCTCGGTCCGCAAATTGGTATGTATTATGAATCTGGTGATGATATCTGGGATAGCTGGGATGCCTATGGATTCAATATCGGTCCCGCGATCGGAATCAATTTCAATATGGGGCCCGTCGTGTCGCTGGCTTTGACCGGATATGCGCGTTTTGGTGCCTACTACTATGATTCTGATTGGGGTGACGAGAGCGATTCCGAGAGGATCATGGGCATGAATCTCGCTTTGTATTTCCGCACGCGCGGTGACCGTTATCATCGTGGCCGCTGAATGTAAATTTTCGCACCATCTACACGCGGCAGAATCCGTTGTTGCGACCGATCTGAATGGCGGTGACATCACATGGCGCATGTTTTGTCAGGATGTGGCAAGAGTGCGCGATGCCATTCTCGATCATGCGGTCGCAGAATGGGTTCTGTACATTTCAGACAGCTACGATTTTGCCGTTGCGTTTTGTGCCGTGCTAGCCTCTGGCAAATCCTTGTTTTTGCCGGGCAATGTACAGCCGGAGGCTTTGTCGGCACTTGCCGCATCTGAGCGTGGGTATTTGCATGATGGCGAGGCTATGCCGGGCTTTGCTGCCACAATATCGTTGCCTTTAGACGCGCATGGTGCTTCCGGTAATACATTTGCCGTTGATGATGTCGATGGGTTACGGATTACCTTGCTAACGTCAGGCTCGACGGGGCTGCCCAAAGCCGTGACCAAAAGTTTTGGCAACTTGCTCACGGAAGTGTGCGTTTTGGAGGAAATGTGGGGCGATGTCGTACGTGGCTCTCGCGTTGTGGCCACTGTGACGCATCGGCATATTTATGGCCTTTTGTTTCGCGTGTTGTGGCCGTTGTTGGCGGGTAATCCTTTTGATCGTCGCTTGTTGGTGTTTCCCGAAGAGGTCCTGGCGGAGGCGGGGCCCGATACGGTCGTGATATCAAGCCCGGCACTTTTGAAGCTTGTCATGGGATCAGCGGCAAAAACATGTCGGGCCATTTTTTCATCGGGTGGGCTTCTGCCGTATGATGCCGCCGTTGCGTGCCGCAATGTGATCGGTTTTCTGCCGGTTGAAGTATTTGGCAGTACGGAGACGGGAGGGGTCGCGTGGCGTCAGCAATTCCATCCTGATACACCTTGGACGCTTTTTCCTAGTGTTAACGTCCAGATTGGCGATGACCAATCCCTGATTGTACAAACACCATATGTTACGCCGTCGGTTCCCTTGGTGACCGGGGATGCGGTGTGTGCGGTGGGGGATCGGCAGTTTGTGTGGCAGGGGCGCATGGATCGGATTGTGAAAATAGCCGAGAAACGGATTTCCATGGCCGAGGTTGAAAGGGTTCTTGGTCAGTGTGAGTGGGTTCAGGACGCTGCGGTGGTGGTGTTGGGCGAGCCGGATCATCCTGTGCTCGGGGCCGTGGTTGTGTTGACGCCAGCCGGGCACCTTGCGTTGGAAGAACTGGGAACAGGCCGGTTTCGTTTGCAATTGCGAGGCGTACTTCGCCGCTGGCTGGAGCCAGCGGCGATACCGCGCCGCTACCGCGAAGTGGAGGTGCTGCCAGTGAATGCACAAGGCAAACTTGAACAGCAGGCACTCTGCACACTTTTTGCAAAATAAGGGCTGGAAAACGAGCCTTTCTTGGCTCAAGATATGGGCTGTTATTTTGCAGTCAACAAGAAGATCCAAGTATGCGCACAAATGGGCAGGCAATAGTTTTTGGTTCAGGGTGTCTCACGATAGAAGATGTCGTAGCGGTTTCGACAGGTGCACCTGTATCGCTCGCAGATGATGCTGCCCTCCGTGATAGAATCGACCGTGGTGTCTCGTTTCTGGACAAGTTGTTGCGGGAAGATGGCGTTGTTTACGGCGTGACAACAGGGTATGGCGATTCCTGCACGGTTAGTATCCCACGGGAGATGGTCAACGAGCTGCCATTGCAACTGACGCGTTTTCATGGTTGTGGTATGGGGGCCAATCTGACGCCCGAGCAGGTTCGTGCGGTGCTGGCCTGCCGTCTTTGCTCGTTAGCGCTCGGCTACTCCGGTGTACGGTATGCCCTGTTGGAGCAACTGGTTCTTTTGCTACAGCATAATATTCTCCCGCGTATTCCTGAAGAAGGGTCCGTCGGGGCAAGCGGGGATCTGACGCCGCTTTCTTATGTGGCCGCCGTATTGATTGGTGAGCGGGACGTGTTCTATGAGGGGAAACTTCGCCCGACGGCAGAGGTGTTTGACGCGTTGAGGATTTCGGGGATCACACTGCAGCCGAAAGAGGGTCTGGCCCTGA
>SKVN01000202.1 GCA_007129405.1 Kiritimatiellia bacterium | reverse complement strand
TCACCGCACTCCAAAAGGGAATGCACAGCAACAAACCGAAGTTACAATATGCATCATCTTGGCCGCCCAAGCGCCCTTGCGTAGTGCAGCCAGATGCGGGGTGTGCGTTTATGTCAATTATTCGAGCGTTTATGTCATTTTTTTCTGTTTCGCAGTTTGGTACTATTTCTTGATTGTAGCGCGTATGTTCTATGCATATGCGGATAAATCCGAGAAAGGTTACTACTATGCATCGTCGCATCATTGCTCTTCCTGTGTTTGCCTTGCTGGCTTCTGTTATGTTTTGCGGCGGTTCGTTGCAAGCTTCTGAAACAGGTTACTACAAAGAGAGCCCCCTGTTTCATTATTATCCGGCGGAGGATGCCCCGCGTTGGACGATAGGGCGTCTGGGGCCGATCGGATTGAGTGTGCATTTGCTGCAGCCAGCTTTTACGATGCAAATTGCCGGTATCGAACCGGGATCTCCTGCCGATGCCACGGGAAAGCTCAGGGAAGGACAGTTCATCGAGAGCATCAATGGCAATGTCCTCAAGGATATTGACCCACGTGTTTTGCTCGGGAACTGGATCACGGAAGCCGAGGGCAAGGACGGTAAAGTTGTTCTGATGGTGAAAGAGGATCGAGATGCTGAAGCCTTTCCTGTAACGGTTCAGCTTCCCGTCTTGGGGGCCTACAGCGAGACGTGGCCGGAGAATTGTGCAAAGTCGGACAGGATTGTTCGTAATTTTGCAAATTATCTCGCCGAGCAAAATCCTGGGTGGGGTGCCGCGCTTTTTTTGTTATCCACGGGGGAAGAACAGGATCTGGACGTGGTCCGGAGATGGGTTGGCGAATTGAATCCTAATCACATCGGACATACCTGGTCGATCGGGTACAATGATATTGCGCTGGCCGAGTATTATTTGCGCACCGGCGATGAGACTGTGCTACCCATTATGCAACGCAAGGCGGATTATCTGAAGCGGACGATCTATAACGGATCCTGGATGGGACGGGGTGGAGCGAACTTTCGTTACATGGCAGGTGGGCATATGAACGCGGCTGCTGCCCATGCCATCACATTTCTGTTGATGGCGAAAGAGTGCGGGGTGGATGTGGATGAGCACACCCTGCACTCGGCCCTGGCACATTTCTTCCGCTATGTCGGTCGCGGCAATGTGCCGTATGGCGATGCCTTTCCCGAGGGCGGGTATACCGACAATGGTCGTGTCGCGAAGTTGGGCTTTGCCATGCAGGCTGCTGCCAATTTGATGCCAGATGGCGAACATTCGGTTTATGCGAAAGCAGCGGAAATTAGCGCAACGAAAAGCTTTTATGCAACGTCCTGGCTCTTTCATGGTCACACGGGCGGTGGCATTGGCGAACTCTGGCGTGGGCCCGCGATGGGAATGCTGCGGGAGACGCGCCCGTTGCAATATCGCTCGTTTATGAATGAGCGGCGTTGGATGTATGAATTGGCGCGTACACATGAGGGTGCCTTTGGTTGGGCTGCTGGACAGAATGTGAACTATACGGATACAAATAGTAGCACGCGACCAACTGGTAACTACATTCCCTTGATTTACACGCAGCATCGGCGTCAGTTGCGCATCTTCGGTGCACCACCCTCGAAATATTCGCAGACCTATACATTGCCTGCGCGTCCCTGGGGTACAGCGGCAGATGATGTCTTTTATTCGCTGGAGGCAGGAAAAGTCGAACCGGGAGTGGGCTTGGATGTTTCGCACGAGACAATTCGGAATGGAGCATCCCGTGCAATAGGCCGCCGGTTAGACGATCGGAATACGTCAGACGAAATGATTTTGCAGTACGCCTTGCATATCGATCAGACGATCCGTGATGCGGCTGTGCAACGTTTGCGGGACCGTGGCCGCATCGATATGTTGGTTACGTTGCTGCAATCGGATGACCCGCGTGGACGCCACTCCGGTGCGCAAGGATTTGGCATTGTAAACCAGCCGTTAACAGATGAAGTCGCCGTGTTGTTAGGTGCAATGGTCGGGAATCCGGAAGAATCCTGGTGGGTGGTGCAGGAAGCGATGCAGACACTTGGCAGGCGGGGTACTGCGGATCAACTTGCGCCTTATCTGGATGCGATGGATGCATGGCTCGATAATTGGGATTGGTGGATGCAGTCAGCGGCTATCGATGGCCTAGCGCCACTGGCAGCCGACAAACGATTTTGTGAGCGTTTGCTACCAAGAATCGGGACGGTGATTTCGCGCAACCAGAGTCCCAGATTGAATCCGGCTATGGTACGGTTGGTAAGCCGCGTGCGGGATGCAGATCAAGAAGTTCTGGAACTGGGATTAGAAACCCTTGCCCAGGCTTATGCTGCATTTCCCGAGACATTGGCGGCTCCCGGGGGCCAGGATATGTCGCAAGGCACCCAGTACATGCTCAACCAGATTGCGAGTGTCTTGGTTTCCAAGCCGGGCGGTTTTGATGTGTTGTTTCGCATTGCACAAGAGCGGTTCCCGGATCAGATGTTGCCACATCTCGACCTATATCTGACGGCGGATACGGAACGCTTCGGCTCCGAGCTACGCGAGGCCTTTAAACCGATGATTCGTGATCATGTGATCTGGCGATATGTGGGGGACAATCTCGTTGCGTTAGAGCGCGAGATTGAGCGTGCCCAGCCGGACAGGGCGATTGATGGTTTGGTGAATCTATATCAACGTATCGGCGTTACAGATTATGATTGGGGTCTATGGGGGCCGCGACGTGACACAATCGAGTGGCAATATGTTAGCTATGATCCGCCCGAGGAGCGGTT
Organism: Kiritimatiellia bacterium; assembly: GCA_007129405.1. GTDB lineage: Bacteria > Verrucomicrobiota > Kiritimatiellia > UBA8416 > UBA8416 > T3Sed10-140. The sequence continues at coordinate 3,370 of SKVN01000202.1, read as the reverse complement.
ATGGGAACGGGGCGGGGAATATGGCGGGCGCTATCGTCCAGTAAGTTGGCCGCAGGGAGCCGAAGATTGGATGCAGCCTGGGTTTGATGCTGATGCGGCAGGCTGGGCAAAAGGGCGAGCACCCTTTGCGCACAATGACGGGCGCCTTGCTTCCGTTGGTGGGTGTGTTGGCGAACACCATTTTTGTGGTTGCGGGAATCCTCCAAACACGTTTTGGGAGAAGGAGGTCTTACTCATGCGTACGGAGCTGGATTTGCCCCCCATGCGCGATGGCTATGCTTATCGTTTTCTGGTAGGGGGACGTTCGCATGTGGGCAGTGGTGAAGGTAGTGATGTTTGGATCAATGGCACCCGCAGGGAGGATCGCAGGAGGGAAGATCCCAGTCTGCGTGGTGTCGGGAGACGTGTTGGAGGACGCCCTTGGGGGTTCACGATGGGTCATGATTTCCGGGCCAAGTTTACCGGAGAACCTGTGACAGTGGCTGCCAGCGGGTTTTTGCCTATTCATCGTTCCGGGGTGAAACGGAATTATCAGGCCTTCTGGTTTGAAACGATGCGGTTGCCGGCATTGGGGGAGGCGGAGGTGTTGCAAGTATTGCGGGTAACGCCGCTGCTGACGTCTGTCTGGCAGGCTTCACTGGATGAAAGCGATGCATACCGGTTTGATGGTAGTCTCATTCATAATCCAAGCATTCTCGGACGTTGGCAGAAAGTGGGAACGGTGGCAAACGTTTCGGATTACCAGCATGGCGTTCGTTTGCGTGTGAATCGCAACTCGCGCTTTTACGAGATTACGTTTCTGCCGGATGGCCGCACCGAGGATTATAAAATGATGTATTCAGGCGATTTGCTTCTGGATGTTGTCGATAAGCAGGCCTTGAGAATGTTTGTCAAGCGTCTCGAAGGTACCGAGTATCTTTTTGTAGAAGTTGGTGGATTTAGTGAAGAAAACACCGGCGACTGGCAGACATCGTATTCCGTGCTGCGGCGAGTTGATCGTTAAGGTGAAAGCCATGTACATGCGCTAACTTGGGATGATGCTTTTTTCGCATTTCAGCGCCAGGATGGATATTTGCCTTTTCATGTTACAGCGCAGGGACCGGGCTCGATCACGATTCAGATGGTGGTGCGCGATCATTTGATGGGCTAATCTCGCGGTTCTAAAACGCGACAAAATGTCAATTATTGGATACAACGGGTCATGGACAAAAAAGGCAGCAATTTATTACTATTCTCCTCGGATGTAGATGCAGGTCCTATCAGGAAACAGGATCATAGGATGTGCGGCAAGGGACAAATCGTTTGTTCTGTTGTGTGAATGAAACCAAACAGGGGAGAAAGTCATGCGTAAGAAGCTAGTGGGAATGTTGATGGTGATTGCGGCGGCGAGTGTGTGTGCTGTGACTGTGCAGGCGCAGGAAACGATTACACTTAATTTCGAGGATCAGACTTTAGGGAGTACAAATCCGCCACCTAACTGGAGTATGGTGCTTGTGCACAACCCGGCTGATGCTGGTTATGTTGTGGGCGAGGGTGCTTACGGGGAAGGTAAGGGAGGGTATGTGAAAGGAAGGACAAGTGCTGCCGGGGACCGAAATGGTTGGGCGGCAGGCGCCTACATTGTCAATAGCGGCATGGAACCTTTTGACGCATCGAAGCCGATCATTGGATCGTTTGATTTTTATGTGGAGGACGTTGGGAACTATTGTGGGGGCAATTTTCTGTTTGGAAATATTGCTGATGAACGTAATTGGGAAGCGGGCGAATTGTTGGAGTTTCATTTTCGAAGATCCACTTTTGCGACGCGTGCACAGATTCTAGATGGTGCTGAAGATAATATTTATGCGCCTGGCACCAATAATGAGTTTGTGGCCGGGAATACATGGTATAGCGGAGAATTTACCTGGACGCCGACTAACGGGTTGACTGGCGACGTATACATAGAATGGCGTGAAGGCGAATCGACAACCGTCCGATGGATGGCGTACGAGGGCTTCACGTTTGACAATCCGGAAGTATGGTTCGGGTTAGGTTCGGGCGGGCGCACCGGCGCAGCTGGAGATACGCGTTTTGATAATGTGAGCATAGAGGGGTTCCCGATTCTTCCTTCTGGCACGTTCATTATGGTGCGGTGAGTCTGTATGGATGATTTTTCGGGCGGCATGCGCAGGATTGGCGCATGGCCGCCCTTTTTTTTGGGGTAGCTGGCCAGGCTGGAGTCTGGCGTGTCCAGGGGGGCATGGTTTGTTTCGGAGAGTTGACATTATGTTGCATGGATAATAAATTGTTCGCATGTTGACTTATACGAATATTGGCCCGCTAAATTTTCAGAAGAGACCAGTAGAACCCTATCAGAGGGGGGTTTGGGAGTTCTGGGTTCTGTTATCTGGCAGCATCACGATGATAATCGGCGATGAACCGGTCGAAGATCAGGCGATTCGACCTACATTGTGGGCATTCCCCCGTGGTTTCAGGTTCGGGTGTTGCGGTGAGGGGGTAGCGGATCGTGCAATCTTCGATTTTAGTGAAGTTCCGTTGGAGTTGGAGCGTATGTTGCCTACGTCTGGATATTACCGGACCCGATTATCGCCTTTTGATTGCCGCCGCATCAGGGAAATGGCACCGATCGGGCGCGACATATTTCGCAGGCCTAGTCCGTTATGCGATTTGCAGCAGCAAGCCATGGTTTCTGATTTGAGTTTGTTGGCGTTGCGGGATGAACCTTTATCTCCTGTTTTGGGTAGTGAGAAGGCGCATATCAAGGTGTGTCAAGCACTGGAAATTTATACCGTGCATATGTCTGCTAACCCTCGCATCGAAGCAATTGCCAAGAAGTTGCATATGTCACGCGCGCATCTCTATCGTCTCTTTCTGCAAGAAACAGGTACGACTCCCAAAGTGGCTTTTCATCGCTTGCGCATGCAGCAGGTGGAAAAGTTACTTGTGACGACAGAGCACAGTATCGCTACGATTGCCGATATGGTTGGCATGTCCGAGGCGTCTGCGTTGACACGCGCAGTCAAAGATCATTTCGGCATGTCGCCACGCCAATTGCGTAAGGATCGTTCGGCAGTCTGAGGTCGGCTCGTCCTGCGACTCGTCCGCAGTCTTGTCCTGCGTAGCTTTAGCGAAGCTCGTAGAGCGAAGGAGTTGTGAAACTACTTACACTTAATCGGACACTCTTACTCGTTTACGCTTACTCGAAAGTCAGTGCGCATGATATCGAGTAAGTGTAGGGGAGTGAGTGTGTTACTGGTTAGCCGCGGCTCCGGGGTGCCCCCAGATGATGCAGAGTTGTAACTTGTGTCGAAGTGCTGGGAATTCGGTTGAACGAGAACGGCGACGAGAACGGTAAACGATTTTGTTTTAC
>SKVN01000022.1 GCA_007129405.1 Kiritimatiellia bacterium | reverse complement strand
GCGAAGCGCAGATGATCGTCAACCACAAAGCCGCCATTGAATTATTAGTGGATGCCAGCACGGATATTGGAATCAACCGCTTCACGGTTTGCAACCTGCATGCACTCCTGGCACAGAACCTTCTCGACCCGCAGGCTGGCGGTCGCGTCCGATCAAAACCCGTGGGTATCACAGGCACGGTATTCCACCCGCTGGAAGGTCCGCAAGTTATCGAGGAATGTTTTGACCAGATACTGCAAACGGCATCTGCTATTGACGATATCTTCGAGCAAGCATTTTTTCTGATGGTGCATCTGCCGTATCTGCAACCCTTCGAGGATGTCAACAAACGTGTATCCCGACTCGCCGCTAACATTCCGTTGCTTTGCGCGAACGCTTGCCCGCTCTCCTTTGTGGATGTACCGCAAGCGGACTATACGCATGGAATTCTCGGCGTGTATGAACTGCGCCGGGTTGCATTATTACGAGATGTCTTTGTCTGGGCCTATGCGCGCTCTTGCGCACGATATTCAGCCGTGTGCCAATCACTGGGAGAGCCGGATCCTTTTCGCATCACCTACCGGCAACTATTGCAGGATGTTGTTGCTGAGGTCGTCCGTGGTAGCCTAGACCAAAGGTCAGCCATACAGCATGTCCGCAGCTACGCAACCGAACACGTCCCCAACGGGGATCGGGACCGTTTCACGGAAATTGTCGAAACCGAATTATTGGCCCTGCACGAGGGCAATATCGCCAGATACCATCTTCGGCCATCGGAATACCACATATGGAGACACAGGTGGCAATCATGACGCCCCCCCCCTCTATCCTGGCCTTCTTAAAAGATGTGCTCATCTGTTCATTGGGGGCCTACGGCGGACCCGAAGCCCATCTTGGCGTTTTCATGGATCAAATGGTCGCCAAGCGCAAATATCTGACCGATGAGGAACTAATCGAACTGATGGCCTTGTGCAGTATTCTGCCCGGACCGACCAGCTCGCAGACCATCGTGTCGATCGGACACAAAATGGGCGGGCCCATACTGGCGCTACTGACCATGCTCGTTTGGTCAGCCCCCGCACTCATTGTAATGACTGCCGTTTCGTTCCTCTATGCCCTGCTCGCCGCAACGAATGTATCCACCGATCTGTTGCGTTACGTGGGACCCATGGCCGTCGGCTTCATCGTCCTTGCGGCCTACCGCATCGGACGAAAAGTGCTGACCGACTGGCTCACAATTGGACTGCTGGTTGCCAGCACCATTGCCACCTACTTTGTCCGCTCACCGTGGATCTTCCCGCTGGTGCTGCTGGCAGGCGGTGCGCTTGCCATTCTGGTTTCAAAAGAAAAAGACATCTGGAACCGCGTTCGCATTCGCCCCCCATGGCCTTATTTGATCCTCTTTGCCGGACTTGCGATCGGCTCCCTCGCCGCAGCCTACTTAACTGACATCCAGTTTTTTGGTCTGTTTGAGCGCTTCTATCGCTACGGTTATCTCGTCTTCGGCGGTGGACAAGTCATCGTCCCGGTCATGCATGGTGAATTGGTGGTCGTCAATGAATACATGACCAACGAAGAGTTCCTCACTGGCTACGGTCTCGTCCAAGGACTTCCTGGCCCCATGTTCAGCTTTGCCGCCTATGCGGGTGGACTGGCCGCACGCGGCGCTTCCGTATGGTATCAACTGGCTGGTGCCATCGCGGGCGGCATCGGCATCTTTCTCCCTGGCTTGCTGCTCATCTATTTCGTCTACCCCGTTTGGGAAAAGCTTCGCCAAATCCGGGCCATCAAGATTTCCCTCAAGGGTATCAATGCCGTCGCAGGCGGCATGATCCTTGCGGCAGCCATCATCCTGATCCGGGCCAATGGGTTTGCCCCCGCCACCCTTGTAGCGACTATCCTGACACTCGCACTCCTGGCCACCCGCAAAGTCCCGGCCCCCATACTCGTCATCCTCGCCCTGCTCGCCGGTATAATCTTTTAGCAAGCAACCTGCCAATATGAAAATATAACCAAGATGATGCACGGGAGAACCTTTGTAGCCTCGGTCGCCAGACCGCGGAAGGATGGGACTAACTTTGTCTCGCACCTTGTCCAATTCGACGAAGTGCGAGACAAGGTGCGAGACAAGGGATATCGAGCACATATGCCAAATGTAAAGGTCATTTATTAACGACTCCCAAAACACAAAAAGGAACCAGCATGAAAAAACTAAAGATCCTATTCCTCTGCACCGGAAACTCCTGCCGCAGCCAAATGGCTGAAGGCTGGGCCAAAGCGCTCAAGAGCGATACCATCGAAGCCTATTCCGCCGGCATTGAAACGCACGGACTCAATCCCAATGCCGTCAAAGTCATGGCTGAAGCTGGTGTCGATATTTCCAGTCACACCTCCAAGAATACCGACGCCATCAAGGGCATCCCCTTCGATTACGTCATCACCGTCTGCGGCCACGCCAACGAGACGTGTCCCGTCTGGCTCAGCGGCAAAGCAAAAATCATGCACGCTGGATTCGAAGATCCCCCGGCCCTCGCGCGCCAACTTGCAGCCGAAGGTGCCAGCGAAGAAGCCCAGCTCGATTGCTACCGCCGCGTCCGCGATCAGATCAAAGCCTACATCGAACAACTACCGGAATCTCTCTCACATCCCCAGCCATAAATCACGCCCTTGCCATCCCTCTTCCTGTCTGCTACATTCCGCCTATGCACTTAATGGATCCTGTATTCATTTTTGCCTTTGTCGTGGGGGGACTCCTCCATATGAACGTGGTGCTGTATGCACAGCAGCTTGAGCCTGTCGAACCCATTGAACAGCAACCGGCTCAAGTCGGGGCGGCATTCCCCTTACCAGCATATGAGGTGCCAGCGACACTACGCGCTGCAGACATTCCCGGCTTATCCTTGCAACATCCCGAATATGCAGGATTGCTCGCTTTTCAGTTTGGACCACAGACAAACGAAACCCTTTATCTTGTTTTTGATTGCAGCACGAAATTCCAGCAACATGACATCCTGTGGCTTTACATTCCTGAAGATAGTCAGCTGGGCAATCCCGAGCATGTTCGCGGAAGATCTGATTCCGATGGTAATATGGCGTTTCGCAGCATTCTGCTCGAAAGTGCCTTTGAAAATGTAACGATCCAGTACCGTATCAGCATTAACACCGACACCCGGTGGCATCCTTGTACCATACGGGCACATGTCACGGTTGACGCAACGATACAAATCATACGACCAAAACGCAGGATCTTGGCTTATAAATTAGTTGGGAGAATGCGACCGAGTCTGCATGCCGACAGCGTATTCACTGTTCAACAGCTCTTGCACCACCCCGTTCTCACGGCGCGCTGGGCGCAATATGCCAGAAGTATAAGACTAGAAACACGCTTGAAGCATGGCAACTTTGGATTTTTCCCGGGCAACGGTTTTGACCGCCGTGCCGATGTTCGCATTATGGAGGGGGAGGAACTTCGCGCGCGAGACCGCGTTTTGATTGAAAGCTTTGGCGATCGCGAGTATTTTATCTATACACCCCGGCGCAGACTGCGCAGCCATACACCGCATACCACAGAAATCACCGTTAATCTGGATCCCCTGTTCGACGAACAAAACTACAGCTTCACCCATACATTTCGCTAAACATACCTGGCAAGCGCACCAAGATGATACGAAGATGGCCAGCTTCGCTGGATGACCAATCAAATTTTCGCCTTCTTGACATGCATGTATTGCCTATATACAATGCAGGCACATTGAAAAACAAAAACATACAATACACCATTCGTGATATCCCGCCACGCGTCGACAAGCGGTTGCGTGAGCGTTCCGCTAGCTACGGTAGCAGCCTGAACCAGGTTGCCGTGCTTGCGCTCAGTCAGGCTGTCGGTCTCGATGAGCAGCCGCACGAATTTCACGATCTGGACGATCTCGCTGGCACATGGGTCAACGATCCCGAATTTGATGCTGCCATGAAAGCACAGGACCGCATCGACAAGGAAATGTGGCAATGAGACTTGCCCTCGATACCAATCGCTATCGCGACTTCTGTGAAGGCAAGGAAGAGGCAGTCAAAACTTTCCAGCTTGCCGAGCGCATCTACATGCCATTCCCTGTTATCGCAGAACTACGAGCCGGATTTGCCTGCGGCACATTAGCCCGCCAAAACGAGCGCGTCCTCAACCAATTTCTCAATCGCCCTCGCATCGTAATCCTTTTTCCCGATGAACAAACCCTGTTTCACTACGGACGACTCTATTCACAATTGCGCACACAAGGCACCCCCATTCCCACCAATGATCTTTGGATTGCTGCCCTTGTTCAGCAACACAATCTTATACTCTACTCCCGCGACAAACACTTCAACCACCTCCCGCAACTCCCCCGCGTCCCCTAACCGCTACATAATCGCGGAATCTTCTCCTAGACCTTTACCTGCACCCGTTATAGTCTCCAGCACATGCATTACGACGCTATCACCCACATACTATTTGATCTAGGCAACGTTCTGGTGGGGCTCAACCGCATTTCCAATGCCTCTGTACTGTGTCCGGCCCTGCGCGCTGCCGACCAGCCCGAATTTGCCATTGTCACCGATTACGAATGCGGCCGGGTTTCGACCGAAACATTTCTCACTGAAGCACCGCGTGTGCTTGGACTCGATATCCAACCCGAGGCCCTGCAAGCCGAATTTCAGCGCATCGTCGGCGAATGGTATCCACAAACACCGGAACTGCTGGACGCACTCCGCCAATCCTACAGACTGGGGTGCCTCTCCAACACGAATCCGCTGCATATCGGCGCGCTCGAACAACGCGGACCACATTTGGAATTGTTGCACGATTGCTTTCTCTCGCATGAAATCGGCTGTATGAAACCAGCCCCGTCTGCATACGAATACGTGCTGACCGCATGGGACGTACCCGCCCACCACATTCTTTTCATTGATGACCGTCCCGAGAACGTGGAAGGCGCCACACGGGCTGGCATGCAAGCAATCGAAGCCCAGGGCCCCGCAGCCGTAGCCGACGCATTGCGCCCCCTGTTAGAATCAAAACACTGCCATCACCAGCATTACACATCACCTCTCCAGAAACCGGACGCAAAGGATTGCGTCCCTCCAGAATGTCGATTATTCCCCACTATGGAGGGCGGCAGAGGAGCGCAGCGACGACAGGCTTCCGACAGGAAGCAACGAAGTGGCAATCCTCTGCCGCCGCCGGATATATGCAAAACGTATGAGTGACGTACTACAGGATTACACCAAAGCAACGGCTTTAGATATATCCGACCTAGAGGTCGTCTTTGAGGGACGCACCATCTTGCAGGATTTCAGTATGCAAGTGGCACAAGGGGAGAAAGTCGTTTTGGCCGGACCATCCGGCTGTGGCAAATCCACCCTGCTGAAATGTCTTCTTGGGTTGGTTATTCCACAAAAGGGAACCATACTGATTCATGGGCAGGAATTGGACCGGGACACCGTCTGGGACATCCGACGCCAGATTGCCTATGTCACCCAGGAACCCGAGTTTGCCCCCGGCACCGTGAAAGATGCACTCCAGCAACCCTTTTCGTACAAAGCCAATGCTGACCTGCACGAGAACCTCAACCGAATCCCCGATCTCTTCCGACACTTCAATCTTTCTTCCGACCTACTCGCCAAAGATACCACTACGCTGTCTGGCGGTGAAAAACAACGCATTGCCCTGATCTCCGCACTTTTACTGGATCGTCCGATCATCCTGCTGGATGAGGTTGTCTCGGCGCTCGACAAGGAAAACAAGCAGGCTGTTGCCGACTTCTTTCAGGAAACCCAGGACAAAACCGTGGTTTCGATCGCCCACGACACAAGCTGGTTTGATTTTGCTGATCGGATCGTTCAGATGACTCCGAACATAAACGGAGCGAGAGACTCATCATGAACGAAATCATCGACATAAGCTTCTGGGCATTAAGTGCTATCTACGTGCTTTTGCTGATGCCCCTCGCCATTCTGCTTTACCTCCAGCTTCCCTTGATCAAAGACGCCACCATCGCGGTCATTCGCATGACCGCCCAATTGCTTTTTGTGGGCTTCTATCTCGAAATCGTTTTTCGACTGAACAACCCCTTCCTGAACCTGCTCTGGTTACTGGTAATGGTTGCCGTTGCCGATGGCTCCATCCTGCGGGGATGCCGCTTGCGCATCAGCAAAT
>SKVN01000017.1 GCA_007129405.1 Kiritimatiellia bacterium | reverse complement strand
GCGGAACATCGGTCGGCGCGAGCCGGGATCGGGTTGGCGAGGTAGTGTTCAATACGGGCATGAGTGGGTATCAGGAAATTGTGTCGGATCCCTCCTATGCCGGTCAATTTGTAACCATGACCTATCCACAGATTGGGAATACGGGGATGAACGCAGCGGATATGGAGTCGCGCGATTTGTTCCTAAATGGCTTTATTATACATGAGCTGCATGATGCCAGCAACTGGCGGAGTGAAGTTGGTCTAGGGGCCATGCTGCGCGAGAAGGGTATTCCTGCCATTATGGGGATTGATACCAGAGCACTCACATGTAAGCTTCGCGATGGTGGCACGCAAAAGGGGTATTTATCGGTTTGTGGGGAGGTTGGCGAGGAAGACGCTGTGGCGCAAGCGCGAGCCTGGGAGGGTCTTGATGGTCAGGACTATGCTGCCAAGGTCACTTGTGATGCGGCATATTCGTGGGATCCGGATGGTGCGTTAAGCGGTTCCTGGGGGATGCCGAATCCTTTGCCGCCGATAGACCTGAAAGTGGTGGCTTATGATTTCGGGATCAAATGGAACATTTTGCGAGGTTTACGCCAGTGCGGTATGGATGTGACCGTCGTGCCAGCCAAGATGGATGCCGACGATGTGCTGGCGATGAAACCGGATGGGGTCTTTCTTTCCAATGGTCCGGCGGATCCTGCTGCGGTTGATTATGCTGCCAACAATATACAAGGCTTGCTGGGAAAAGTGCCGTTGATGGGCATTTGTTTAGGGCATCAGTTGTTGGGGATTGCGTTGGGAGGCAAGACGTATCGTATGAAATTTGGCCATCATGGGATCAATCATCCGGTGATGCGTTTGGATACGCGGGCGGTAGAAGTTACGTCGCAAAATCATAATTTTGCGATTGATGCTGATACGTTGGGAGATGATGTGGAGGTAACACACATCAACCTGAATGACCAGAGTGTCGAGGGGTTGCGCAGCCGCACGGTACCTGCCTTTTCGGTGCAGTATCACCCTGAAGCAGGCCCCGGACCGCACGATCCATATTACCTTTTTGGTCTTTTCCGCGAAAGCATGCTTGGGGATAGAGGCTAGGTGTTAGGCGGGGCACGGGATCAGAGATTACGGTCAGGGATTATTCACGTCGCTTGACGAATGCCTAGCATCCTAAAACCTAACAACTGGAATTTCCGCTGTGGCGGAAATTCTTGAGGGCGTATTACTCTTGATTCGCGTTTGTCGGTTGTTATAGGTTTGCGCTGTTCGATTTGGCAACAACAAGAGGAGGGACCATGCGGTTTTTTTGTGCCATGCAGATACTGGGTCTAGGAGCTTTGATCGCAGGATGTGCAACGGTGCCAAGGAGTGCCGAGGTAGCGGAGGAGAAGGCTCCCCAGCAATTGGTAGAAGAACGTGCGCAAGCCGTGCGTGACGCAAAAGGGTTTGTGGCGATTGGCCAAGCATCTTCTCTAGCGATGCCTGCGGCGCAGGATCGTGCGTTGCGACGGGCACGAGGAGAGCTTGCTGATATGGTTAGTGCACGCGTGGAAGCACTGAAAGATTCTTATCTGGGCCAGACGGAAATAACAGATCCCGCAACCGTGCAAACATGGTTTGCAGGAGTTGATCGCTATTTGCGGGATTTGATTGTTGGTGGTGCGCATCCTGTGCTTGAAAAGCATCAAACCGATGAGGGATTGTCGACGGTGTGGCTTATGCTCGTCGAGGATCCGGGTGTTATTGTGCAGGCATTGGAGATTCGTGGCGCGGGCAATCGACAACTGTTTGAGTTAGTGCGTGCGTCTCAGGCTTATCGTGCATTACTGGCAGAGGCGGAGACATTTTCCGCATATCGTATATCGAAAGAACGGGCGGGTAAGTAGCTTTTACTCGTCATCCGGTTCAATGTGGACAACAGCATCGAGGATCTCGAAGGGGCCATGAACCAGTGTCTGGCGTACGTGTTTCGCTATATTGTGGCTTTCGCGTACAGTGAGGTTTCCCGGTACAAGCACATGCAGATCCAGAAAGTATCCGGGGCCATTGCGTCGGCTTCGCAAGGCGTGCGCACGCGAAACGCCGGCCACGGAACACACTGCCTTCTCAATGTTCATTTGCTTTTCGGGGGGCAGGCTTTCGTCCATGATATCCCCGATTGCGCCCTTCAGGATTTTAATGGCAGCGGTCATGATGAAGAACGATACGATGATGGCACCCAAGGGGTCGATGAAGCGTATGTGAGGGAATATTATGGCTGTGGCTATTGCGATGATGGCAGGTATGGAGCTTAGTGCATCCGAGCGTTGATGCCAGGCATTCGCCAGCAAAGCGCGGGAACGAAATTGCTGTGCTTTTCGTTTGGTCCAATGAAACATGGACTCTTTGCTCATCAGGGTGAGAATGGCGGCAGCAAGTGTGTACCAGGCAGGTGTGGTGCTCGTTGCTGCGCGCACGGATAGCCAAGCTCGCAAGATGAGTCCTCCGGCTACCCCCATCAAAGACAATCCCATGCCAATGGTGATAAGAGCTTCCAAGCGCCAGTGTCCATAGGGGTGCCTTTCGTCTGCCGGTGCGCTCCAGTAGCGCGCTCCCAGCAGAATACTCGCATCGGTAATGCAGTCGGATAGGCTATGAATACCATCGGCGACCAGTGTCTGGCTTTGCCCAATCAGTCCAAGCAATACTTTTATGCCGCTGAGTGCGGCATTGAGCACCAGTGTCCACCGGGTGGCATGAATAACCCCTTCGCCAGATTGATGGAGAATTTTCGCAACAGGCGAAGAGTGCTGCATGGCGAGTGGTCTCCTAGCGCGTGGAGCGTCCAACCGAAAAGCGCCGCGTTTCTCCCTGATATTCAAGCACAACGAAGCCGCGTTCAAATTCGCGTACGGTTACGTCTCCTACTTTTTCACCTAGCCCCACAACAGTGCCATTGATAATCGCAGAACCGCTGTCACCCGTTCCCATAATGCCTGATATATGCAACTCTGGCCAGATAACAGAGGGAGATGGCACGGCGGGGGTTGTTACGGAGTCATCGTCCGCCGAAGCATCGGGCGTCACGGGCGAAACCGTTTCGGTGGGTACTTGCGCAGCAGACTCGGTAAAGCCTGCATCAAGGCCGTCCGCATCCGTATCTGGCTTGGTTGGTGTAATCGTAGTTTCGTCAACATGAACATCAACATCGACGGGTGCTGATTCCACAATGGTTTCTTGCTCTGGTGGTGTGTCGGGGGTTGTTAGCACCCGATAACCCCAGCGTATGGACCAACCGACCACGCCTGCCAGGAGTGCAATCACGATCAGCATACCTGCTAACGGTGCTAATATGCGGTGTTTGCGCTCGGAAGCGGTACGTCGCAAGGGTGGTTCCGGCGTTTCATCGGCAGGAGGGGCATCCTCTGATGGTTCTTCTTTCTCTTCAGGTTCAGGCGAAGGCTCTGCTGAGGTCGGTAGTATAAAGGTTTCGTCGCTGACTTGTGTTTCTTCCACATTTTTTGTTTTGGTTTCCGTTGGTCCGGGAGGAGGCGTAGCTATTGGTGTCCCGGCGTCCTTTTGCGGAAGATCTTCCGTTCCTGCGGTAGCTGGCGCATTGCTTTGCGCGGCTTGCTGTTCTTTTTGCTGGCGCCGTAGCGCTTCCTGGATCAGGCTCATGATACGTATCCTTCCAGTTGATGGATTGCTTTCTTTACACAACTCGTAGACACTTTTTGTTTGCCGTATATGTACGCTGCCAACAAAGCATTATCACAAACAGCATTGATTAATCGAGGACATCCTTTTGCATATTGATGAATGGCCTTGATGGTTGATCTTGAGAAATAAACCTTACTCTCGGGGCCCGCGACCCGTATGCGATGCTGTATATAGGCACCGGTTTCTGCTTGTGTCAAGGGAGGGAGATTGTAGCGAACGGTGATCCGCTGTCGCAGTTGGCGTAAATCGGGCCTTTGCAAGCGTGTTTGGAGTTCTGGTTGGCCACAGAGCACGATCTGGATGAGTTTGTGTTGATCGGTTTCCAGATTCGAAAGCAAGCGAATTTGTTCGAGGACTCCAGGAGCGAGATCCTGGGCTTCATCAATCAAAAGTGCGACATTTTCTCCTTTTTTATAGCACTCCAGTAAAAAGGCATTGAGAGATTCAACATAGGAGAGTCGGTCTCTTGCTCGAGGCGTGAGGCCAAAATCATTTAGCATGGCACGCAAAAGCTGGGTTTCCGAAAAGGTTGGGTTGAGAATGAGGGCCGTGTGGACCTCCTTTCCTAAACTTGCCAGTAGGGCGCGGCAGAGGGTGGTTTTACCGCAGCCGACTTCGCCCGTTAGCTCAATAAAACCTTTACGTTGGGTAATACCATACAGCAAGTGATCATATGCTTCCTGATGGTGGGGGGCGTAATAGAGAAAACGCGGATCAGGCGTGATATTAAAAGGCATTTCGTTAAGTTGAAAAAAATCTAAATACATGCTTGCTTCGCTTCATCGATTATTCGTCATTATCTGTGTTTCGTCACCTACATCGTATGAAAAGGTTTTTGGGAAATCAAAACACAATTTTGTGCGAAAAACACACTTGCATGAATCAGACATGCTACGTACGGTAAGGCTAACTTTTGGTAATATTTATGGAAGCTCTTTATGTTTGAGAATGTTGGAATTGCTTTTTTGTTGACCTTTATTGCAGGCATGGCAACTGGGGTTGGCAGTTTGATTGCCTTTTTTGCCAAGCGTACGAACTATCGTTTTCTGTCTGTTGCTACGGGCTTTTCTGCGGGCGTCATGCTCTATATTTCTTTTGTGGAATTGTTCGACGAAGGCAAGGAAATGCTTCAGGAAGCCCTGGGACGCAATATGGGCAATTGGGTGAATGTAGCTGCTTTCTTTGGCGGTATGCTCTTGATCGGCGTGATTGACACGTTGGTTCCGGCGCGTGACAACCCGCACGAAATTCCGACCGAAGATGAGACGGCCCCTTTGCACGACCCGGACGCGCCCTTGCCGGCCGGTGAGCGCAAGGCGCATTTGGATGAGGTTCGCGCGTTGCAGGAAGATAAACTACATACGCCGGAATCGCGCCGTAAATTAATGAGAATGGGCGTATTTACAGCTCTAGCGATTGCGATTCATAATTTTCCCGAGGGGCTTGTTACGTTCCTGACGGCATTGGAAGATCCTTCCCTCGGTATTGCCATTGCCATAGCATTGGCACTTCATAACATACCGGAAGGAATCAGCGTATCCGTCCCGATTTATTATGCGACGGGAAGCCGTAAAAAAGCCTTCTGGTATTCTTTTCTGAGTGGTTTGGCTGAACCGCTTGGTGCTGTAATCGCGTATGGTTTGCTGCTGTTCTTTTTCCGGGAGACGGGGGTTCCGCAACAAGCTACCGGGATTATGTTTACCGGTGTTGCCGGGGTAATGGTATACATCAGTCTGGATGAGCTGTTGCCAACGAGTCGTGCGTACGGCAAGGGCCATGACAGCTTGATTGGCTTGGTAGGCGGCATGGCTATCATGGCGCTGAGTTTGCTGCTACTGCAGTAAACCGTCATGCGCTTAGTCTCGGCACCTGTGGGGGCTAAGATAATGCAAGGGGGATCATACTAAAGGTAGGGCGGGGGCCCCGCACCCGCTGGTGTCCGTGATGAGGTGCATGGATTGGCCATTGGAGCCCTTTGGTCTTCTATGGGCTGCCTATGCGCGATCTACGGACACGGCTCACCGGGGACGGTTCGCCCTACCGAAATACTAGGAAAACGGTGAAGTTACTGGCAAGCGCCGGCCCCGGGGTGCCCCGGATGATGCGGGAGAGTAACTTTTGCGTGGAGGATGTATCTGTGCGGGCGAGAGATTAAGGCGAAAGATGAGGGCAAAAGATTAGGGAAGAGGTAAAAGCAACCTTTATCTTTTGCCTTAATCTTTAACCCTAATCTGCATTTGAACTGGTGAAGTTACTGGCAAGAAAGCGAAAGGAGCACGGCATGCGCAAATGGATTGGTTTTGGAAAGCAGCTCATGGTATGGCTCCTTTTGTTCGGTGTTCTTACCGGATGCCGTCGGGATGATGGAGATGCGTTGCGGGTGGTCATGAATCTCTCGGAGGAAGAGTGGGCGGTCATGCGCGGACAGGTGTTTCCAGCGTTTGAAGCCGAGACGGGCATACGCGTGCAATCCTTCCAGGTCGGGTCGT
>SKVN01000104.1 GCA_007129405.1 Kiritimatiellia bacterium | reverse complement strand
TCACAAGAATCCCCGTGAACGCCGCCGTATCCTCTGCCGCCTTTGCCCATCCCGGAGACACCTTCTTTAGCACCATGCCAGCAGCCACCGGGATCAAGACCAGTAGTAAGGAAATGATAATGTTCAGGTGCGGAATCACAAACGTGGCGCCGTCACCTAACGCTGCCGCCGTGGCCGCCACCTCTGCTGCAAATCCCCCTGCATAGAGATTCAACAAAAGCGGCATCATGAGCAAAGCCATAACCGTCGATGCTGCGGTCATGGTAATGCTGAGCGCCACCGACCCACGCGCAAAGTAGGCAAACATATTGGATGTGGAGCCCCCCGGCAAACAGCCGATCAGCACCAAAGCCACCGCCAAGGCCGGTGGCAAATCAAGCACTCTTGCCAACCCATATGCCAATACAGGCATAAGTCCGAACTGGGACATAAACCCAATCAATACCCCTCGCGGGCGTTCCAGAATCAACCGGAATTCTTTTAGCGTAAGGCTCGCCCCCATACCAAACATGATCACCAGAATCATGATCGCCAGCAGTGCCTGCTCCACAACATTCAGCAATTCTCGTTCTATTTCCATTGCTTGCCTTGCGGTTTGAACATTTCGTCTAAAAGATCGCGATATTTTTCTTCGATCACATGCCGCCGCAGTTTGAAGAGGCTGGTAACCTCTTCCCCCACCTTGAAGGGCTCCGGCAAGACACGGATGACCCGAATGCGCTCATACGATTTAAAACCATTCTCGGCGGATATCAGATGCCGGACTTCCGCCGCCAATTGTTCCTCTGAAATCGCATCGCGCGTCCCTGATGCTGCACCATCCGGATCCTCGACCGGCACCACCAGCAATCCCAGATGGCGCTGGTCTTGTCCCACCACCATGCAGTTGTCTATCAAAGGGCTTTGACGCAATAAACTTTCAATCGGCCCCGGCTCCACATTTTCCCCGCTCGAAAGCACGATCGTTTCCTTGCAACGTCCCAACACCTTCAGACAATCATTCCCATTGATCAACCCGAGATCGCCCGTACGCAGCCAACCATCCTCCGATAATACCAGCCCGGTCGTCGTCTTATCCTTATAATACCCTTTCATCACCTGCGGACCGCGCACCTGAACCTCGCCCTTGCGCATCCGTCCCGCATTCTCATCATTCGCATCGGGATACAAGATGTCACCGCTTTCCAAATCTACAATCCGGATTTCCGTTTCGGGAATCATCGGTCCGACCGTACCAATCACGCGATTCGTTAACGTCCGCACGGCCAACACAGGAGACGTCTCCGTCAAACCATATCCTTCAAGCACCGTGATGCCCATATTATTAAAAAACGCGTCAATGTGCTCGGGCAGAGCCCCTCCTCCGGAAATCGTTGCTTTCATCGATCCCCCGGCTACCTGGCGAATCCGCTCCAGCACAGCCACATTGAAAAACCCATACCACGGCAGCAGCAGAAACCAACACAAACCATGCCAAGCGCAAGCCGCATTGCGCTTCCATGCAACCGGTGGCTGCGTACGATAATCATACCCCTTGAGAAAAAACAAGGAACGGTGATAATGGCGACTTAGCCAATGGGCAATATGGAATAAGCCCCGACGCACAGGATGAGATTCCGCCACGTTTTTACGTATTCGATCATGTAGCGTCTCCCACAAACGCGGGGCCGATCCCATGAACGAAGGCTCCACAGCCAACAAATCCTGTGCCAAATGCCGCACATTCGAGTAATAGGTGCAAGCACCAGCGTGAATCGTGATCATCTCAAAAACGCGCTCATAGATGTGCCAGATTGGCAGCAACGAAAGCACCCGATCCCGCCACGTCAAATGCAACGGAATATTGCGAATCTGCGATATCATGTTAGCGTGCGTTAGCATCACGCCCTTCGGACGCCCTGTGGTGCCCGAGGTGTAGATCAGCGTAAAAAGATCACTTGGTTTAAGATCTTTAACCCGCTGCTCGACCGCGCGGTCTCCCGCTGCCCGCAATCGTTCTCCCTCTGCCTCGACAGCAGCTAGGGAACAAGATGCCTTCTCGGTAGATTCGCCCTGCATAACGATCGTGTAAACCAAAATATTCTTTTCGGTTGCGATCCGATGCACACGCTGCTCCATGGCAACATTCTCAACGACCGCCAAACGGATCCCGGCATGTACCAGGATAAAGGCCAACTCTCGATCGGTGACATCCGTACCGCGCGGCACGTTCGCTGCGCCAGCCAACTGCGTCGCACAGTCCGTAACAATCCACTCTACTCGATTGTCAGAGAAAACCCCCAGATGTCCACGCTGCTCCAGCCCTCGCGAAATAAGCCCTGTCGCCAAATTACGCCCCCGCGCAACCAAAGCTTCATACGAGAGTGGTTCCCAGCGCTTTGCATCCACGCGATACGCAAATGCTGGCACAGGCCCGAATTGTTTCGCAGCCCACAAATACAACCCGGCCAAATGCCCGACATTGGCTTGCAATTCCATCAACGCCTCGTGAGCAGCAGGCAAAGCAGATTCCGCCGCCGTACCTTCTCGCAAGCGGCGAAAAACACCTACCTAGATTTTCGCGCGACAACACTCTTATGGTCCCGAAACAAACGGTGCCGCAGCCTCTTGTATCATGCTGACAAGTTTTTCGGAAGAGTAGGAAAGGCTGAACAAAAGCGTGGCCTCATTACGACCGATGTTGATGGCCTGCAACAAGCCCGCCAAATCGGGGTTTTCCTGCCCCAGTTGCATCAGACCCATCATTTTGAATCCATTCAGCATTTCCTCAGCTTGCTGCGCCTCTTGCACAGACCCCTGCTGAACGGCAACCCGCAATCCCAAGGTGCCATCTGTTTCCCGCATCTGCATCCGAAAATTGCGTATATTAACATCAGCTTGCGGCATCATGGGGTTTTGCGGTAATTCAACGTCACGTAAATCGGCTGTTACCGCCAACATCACCCCCTGGCCAGAAAGAATCCTCGTATCTAATGTACTGCCCTCGGTTATATTGCTCTGGCCTCCATCCAGTACGGCAAGCCCTTTCTCCAACTGCTCCACACTTCTACTGATCATAACGCGAGAATTGTCTAGAACCGTTCCATACATCCGTGACTCATCTGCGTCTTCTTCCACCAGCCAACTGTGAACGTCACGCGATCCAAGACGCGATGCAGCATATCCAGCCGCACTCTCGACGTGCGACAACAGTTTAGCCACATCCAGATTCCCGCGGACAATTGCCACAAAATCCTCCGAGGCAGCAGCTGTTCCATACAACGTAACCCCATTCAAATCCGTACGCGGGTCCATCCCCAACATTTCCTGCGCTTGCTGCAACGGCTCCTGCGCTGCTGCATCCAACTCTGTAGCAAGCATTGCTTGCCAGATCTGAGACCCTCGTAGAGCATCAAAATTCAAATGCACCACCCAGTTTGCATCACCAGACACCCAAGTCGCATTAAAAGGGGTCGCCGCAACCGGCATCACACATCCGAGACACACCAAAAAAGCCTTCACCAACATTGACTGCATAACCTATCTCCTTTTTACAAGTAAACCCACCTGCCCTACAGAATGAGAACACCATTACCCAAAATCATCCACAATTGCAATGCATCTAAAAAAAATACTGATAGCAATAACCAAGAATACATATCCATTGGACCTGCGAAAGAAACCTTTTTCCTGCCAACCTGCTCGCCAGCCTTGACGTATTACGTAAGACGTTTTACATTCTGCCAACAAGTTCACAAAACTGTACAAAACAGAAGGGATCATAATAAATATGACATTGCAAAGCAAAGAAGGACAGCCAGTACCAGAAGTCATCTTTCGCGCGCGCCGTGGAGATGAATGGGTAGACATTGATAGCCGGACGATATTCAACAACCGTACCGTCATCGTATTCTCTCTCCCAGGAGCCTTTACACCCACCTGCTCCTCAACACATCTGCCGGGCTATAACCAGCTCGCACATGCTTTCAAAGAACGTGGGGTCGACGAAATCGTATGCATGTCTGTAAACGATACATTCGTGATGAACGAATGGGCGAAAGATCAGGAGGCAGAGCATGTAACGCTGATTCCTGACGGCAATGGTGAGTTCACCGCCAAGATGGGCATGCTCGTCGATAAACGA
This sequence comes from Kiritimatiellia bacterium, assembly GCA_007129405.1. Lineage (GTDB taxonomy): Bacteria > Verrucomicrobiota > Kiritimatiellia > UBA8416 > UBA8416 > T3Sed10-140. The sequence goes on along the minus strand of SKVN01000104.1, from coordinate 2,058 downwards.
GACCTTGGCTTCGGGGAACGCTCCTGGCGTTACTCGATGCTGGTAAAAAATGGGATGATCGAAAAAATGTTCATTGAACCACAAGTTCCTGGCGATCCGTTCGAAGTTTCGGATGCCGAAACCATGCTCAACTACATCAGCCCCGGTGAAACGCCCAAAACATTGGCGGTTTTCTCGCGTATAGGTTGCGGACACTGCACCGAAGCCAAACATCTTCTCATCGAAAAGGATGTCAGTTTCGAAGAAATCATCATCGGAAAGGATATTTCTGTTCTGTCGCTCAAGGCCATTGCCGGAACAACGGCGAGCCCGCAAGCGTTTGTTGATGGTAAACACATTGGTGGCTTGGATGCCATCAAGGCTTATGTCGCCGAACAAGCCTAGTAACGAAGCATATCTCGCAAAACCGTCGCGGAGCAACCCGCGGCGGTTTTTTTTTCTGCTTTTTGAAGGGAATTCTCATAAATCGTAGAGCACGAATCGCATAAAAATAATCTCTCTCCGTTGACGCTAGCTTGGTGGTATGTCTATAATATCTGCATGGAAGCCAATGTAGAACCATCCAAAGAGCACGATCCCGTCAAAGTCTCGCTACTTTCCCGCACGTTACCAATTGATCTGGATGAGCACTACGATAGCGATGCAGAAATTCGTCTTACCATTCGCACGGGGCCTAACAGTCCGCCTACAAACATACCGCTTGAACGTAGAATGTATACGATCGGTCGTCAGACCGAAGCGGATATCTGCATTCCCGACCCCAGTGTGTCGCGCCAACATGCTCGCATCTTCTTTATGCACGATGAAGAAATACTGGAAGACTTGAACAGCACCAATGGTTCATTTGTAAATGGGGTTCGAGTAACACGTTGTGTTTTGCAGGATAACGACATTATACGAATTGGTGATGCAACCATGCTTTTTCAGGGCCTGCATCAGAACACAAAACAGGTAACACTTGAGCCTGAAGTACAATGAAAATCATTATAATAGCATTTAGTTTCCTGCTGCTGGGCATTGTAGCATCCGCCACGCAAGACGACCGACTCGAAGTATACGGCGTTGCAGGAACCGACATGAGCGCCATGCTTGAGCTGATAGACACGATTCTGGACGGGGAAGGTCGCAGTATTCCCGATCCGCGCGGTGGACGCGTCTTCGTCAATACAACACCGGAAAAACACAACGTTTTACGCAAGGCTTTTTCGCAAGTATCCGCAACAGCCAGAAACATTCAGTTAACCGTTCGGTTTGTGGAACAGCAGCAAAAACAAGAGGATGCTGCAGCAGTGGAAGGACAAGTCACGCGAGATCGCAGCGGTACCCGCTGGCGTATTCGCCCCAGCGCCCGGCACCAGACAGAGACCGCCTCGCAGGACATACAGCAGATGCTCGTCGCCCGCAGTGGTCATGAGGCAAGGCTGCGTATTGGGGAGCAATTGCCATATCTCGAATGGACGGCGGACTACAGCCCTTTCCATTCCCGCATTCAAGTGGGCACACGCTGGCAAGAGGTCGGCGCCTTTCTCGTATTCCAACCCATCTTACTACCTGATGGCGAAACCATTCTGATACGATTGACGCCGGAAATTCGCGGGATCGCCCCAGACGCCTCACCCCAAACGTTTCGTTTTCGTACGATTGAAACGGAACTCATCGTACGCAATGGTCAAACCACACAAATTGGTGGATGGTCTGAAGCGAACACACTTTACAATCGGTTCCTTATTGGCCGCTCACGCCAAACCCAGAGCACCGATCTGAAGATACAGATCACGCCGCAAATCCTGCCCTGAATCGTATGCTGTCACCCAGTTTTAGTTGATCCAGAGCGCAAAGAGGCCAAAGTTCCCAAAGGGCCCCGTCAGCGCATTCCAGCGGGCCATATTGCTCACGTGCCCCTGCCGGATATACGGCACCAATGCGCTCCCATGCACTAGCCCGTCTTTCCCTATTCGGGAGGTTGGGTGTCTAGTTTTCTAGGGAAATGACCATTTTCAGGTCAAAGGTCTTCCCCACATTTTTTTTTCAGCACCTCGAGTCGAGGCGGTGGCTGCT
>SKVN01000081.1 GCA_007129405.1 Kiritimatiellia bacterium | reverse complement strand
GTAATCGACTGAAGCACGAGCAAATCCGGATCGCCTGCCATTCCCGAAAGCAGCAGACTGTAAACCTGCTCACCGTTCGTCAGGCTACCCTTGTGCGTAATCTCAATCTGCCATGTACCCGCTTGTCCGGGATTTTCGATAAAAACCTGCTCGACATTATCCGTGCTGTTCGTTCCTGTGGTCGCGGGAAGGCTCATGTTTTCAACATTCCAATCACCTAGAGAGACAAACGGCATCACAAACGGCAAATACTCGTCTCCGTTGGGTGCGATAATCTTGAGATCCAGATCATTCACGAGCTTTGAAGTTCGGTCATCATGGCCCGAAGTCGAGGTTCCAGCCGGATCGGTCCAGCTCAGTGTGGCACGTATCGGCGAAGATCCATCCCACTCGAATTCATAGGACCGTGCAGGCACAGACGTTGACAGAAAATGCTCACGAATTCTTTCCTTGGATGGATCGGTATGATGATCCACAATCAGCTCCGCAGCCTTGTGAACATTAACGAGTCCCCAACCAAAGCTATAGTTCGGACCCGGGGTACCCAAATCCGTTGCTGTATGAATAAGCAGCCCCTTGAGCGTGCTTGCCCGCATCGCAGCATGTTGTCCAAATAAGTTGCGATACAGTTGCACCAACAGTGCGGCCGAGCCCGATACATTTGGCGCGGCCATGCTTGTTCCCTGCTTGTTGCTGTAAGATTGATCCGTTGCCCCCGATTGGGGAACAGAGGGCGAGTATACACCTACGCCATTCCCAACTACATCTGGCTTTATGCGTCCATCGTCTGCCGGACCCCATGACGAAAAGTGTGACATTGTGGCTTTCGAAGGGTCACGCAGACCATCTGTTACCGCATCGTTCACGGCCCCAACAGTCAGCGTATTTTTGGCAACCGCATATGAGCCGAGATTATCAAAACCATTCCGATAAACCCCATCTCCGGGCGGATGAATTGCTGGGTCGTACGGAAAAAAGTTCTCCCCATCAAAGGTGACCTGTTGATTTACAGAAGGATTATCGTTGCGCTCATTTCCAGCAGCGTAAACCATCATATGGTAAGGTTGGTTGAAGGCTGTTCCATCTACAGTACTAGAAGTTCCATCGTACCTTCCAAAGGAAGCATTGTATGCGTTGTTATCAGTTCCTGTGCCATACCATCGATTGCCAGACCACCCCATATTGGCAGGTCCATAGCTGTGATTGGACACATAAATTTTAGTCTCAAATTGATCTGGGGCCGAGGCACCTGTCGCGTTCATTTCATTGATAATGTTGGAAAAATAATAGGAATCCACATGGATCGCTGGTGCCATACCCTTGGCTGCGGAAACTACACCGGCAGCAGCAATCGTCCCGGCCACATGGGTTGCGTGGTCGCTCAAAGAACCCGTATTCTTGAGCGTAACCCTCCCAACAAACTCCTGATGTGTTGTACGGACCTCTCCGCCGTCCCAAACACCAACAGTTAGTCCGGATCCATCCAGATTGTAGGGTGATGCACGCAATATATCCGCACCCGTCGAAATGGCTGCATTGGCGTTATAGGTTTGATGAAAGAACGGCTCCCCTTCATCATCAAGACCAACCAATTGAATCACCGTTCCATCAGGAAATTCCTGGCGTTCGGGTATCCCGCGTTGCCTGGCAATATCCCGAGCTTTTTGAAATTGGCTCTCTTCAATCTCTCGAATCCGCCTTACGGCTCGCGCACGCTGCTGCGGATTGTTCCAGTCAATGCTGCGATCGCCCAGGATATCTCCGATGCGCACCAGCCCTGGCGGCTCCGATGGCGGGCCGCCCCCCGTAGGGTTTCCGCCTGGCGGTCCACCCTGCGGTTGTGCAATGGCACTAGCTCCGGTGAACAACAAACTCGATGCCACGAGCCAGACAAACACATAAGCCGGCAGACGAGATCGGACAAAGGACAAAAGACGACGCAAACGATGTATTACCATAGACACTCTCTCAATCTGACCGGTGTTTAACTTAATAGGATCGCGGACAGCGCAACAACCTTACCACAAAACACAAAACTTGTGAATAAACATCTCTGAACTTCAAAAACCCGTGACTATCTATAAAAAATCACCGTCCCCTTACTCTCCAACAACTTCGAAATTCACCCAGTAGTTCGTCTGCCACTGCCACAGAAGCATCGTGTCTTCGGTTATCGTGAAGCTCACATTCGTGCCCTCGTCGCCGGTCAAACCGCTGCCCGTGCCGGTCCAGCCGGTCACTACATACTGCGTATGCCCCTCTTCAATCACGGAAACCGGCTGGCTCGCATCAACCAGCGCATTGGCATCGTAGGTGTGTAATCCCGCCGACGGCACCGGATCCCCATGGGCACTGATCACCGTCAGCGTGTAGTAGGTCGGCTGATCAAAGGGGGATTCCAAGTCGATCAGAATATCATCGATCGGTACCGTACCACTGCCGGCACCAGCCACGCTGAACTCGCGGTAGTGCGCGGCCGTCGCATCGTAGAACCCAAGCCCCTCGGCCACGAGATCGGTGTCAATGTACAGATCCCACGTCTTGGCCACATAATCACTACGTACGGTTACGCGAACCCATTCGCCCGCATTGACGTTTACATCGCTGAACGTCACGAACTCCTGACCATCGTATACGACCGGATTGCCGTCCGTGTTGAAGACAAGGAACGTGGTCACATCCGCATCCGTTGTGCCCGGCTCGCCATCAAAGAAGGCGGGCTGGTAATGGACATCCGTCCAGACATTCGTCTGTTCATCGACGAACGTCCGACGCACAAACCCCTCGCCCTCGATAATCTCGGCCGCCTGCAACCCCTCGCGAACCACATTCGTCTGCACGATCGCCCCGGAGGCCTCCCAGCCATTCTGGCCAGCGAGATCGCCAAGCTCCAACGCCTCGAAGTCTTCCATAAACGGCAGGACAACCGTTGCCTCGACCCAGACATCGACCGATCCAGTTGCCATCGTGTAGTTGGCCGTATCCTCCGGCGTGAACGTCACACCGGCGGCATAAACGCCGCCCGCAAGCGGCACATAATCCGGATCCGTGAATGCGAATTCGCCATCCACCGAAGCCGACCCACCTGTCAGCACGGATGCAGATACCGCCTGTCCGAGACCAATATCGCTAGCCGTTGGCAAGGTGATGATCTGGGGTGCGGCTTGCGCAACCACGAGTGTTGCATTTGTGGATCCCGCATACGTGGCATCATCAATAGTTGCATATATTTCATAACTACCGGCATTCGTCGGTGCCCAGCTATTGCCCGCATAATACAGAATTACATCCAAATGCGCAGGGTCTGTCGTCGCCGTTACCACACGAGGCATACCGTCATAGATCTGACTCAAATTGCCAAGCGTCACCGTGGCGGGAAGTTTCGGCACCACAAACGGATGCACCATCAGCACGAAGTTGTCGAGCCGTGCAAAACCGGCTGAATCGGTTTCGATGGCGGCAAACAGGATTTTGCCGGCATCGGATGCGGTGGCGGTATAGACATGCTCGCGCGAGACATATTCGTAGGTATCGGCGACCTGCCGCGTACCGGAGTAGTCAACCACTAGATCTGTCCGCGCACCCGTAATCGTGTCGTCGTCCGTCACAAAAAGCGAAACCGTCACCTGATCCGATCCGCCAACCCAGTTCCAATCATCTTTCCAGACATAACTAAAATCGAACGTATTGCCCTCGGCAATAACATGGCCCGTATCGACGCCAAAACCGCGCCCCTGATTGAGTACGGCATTCTGAGTGCCGTCGTACGTCTTATCGTCTCTGGTCGCAACTTGGTGCTGTCCACCCTTGGTGTTATACCATGCATCGGTGTTTTCAAAGGTTACTGTTTCGCCGGGGTTGGCATTGAAGTCGCCGTTCAACAGTGCTCCCCCCACCAGCAAACGCGGATCTGCCGGATGCTGTACAACAATGCGCAACGTAGCCTGATCCATGCCACCCTGATCGTCAACCACTTGCACGACCCAGGTATTGGTGCCCCTATCATCATTTGTGGGCGTACCCGAAAGCATTCCGTCCTCCGCCACGGTGAGCCAGGCCGGACCGGATACCTTGGAATAGATGATCGGATCAAGTTCGGGATCCATGGCCGATCCGGCGATCGTATCGCTATATGCCTCGTCGACAAGAGCCAACGGTCTTTCCATGGGATCTACGGTAAACACGGGCGGCAGGTTCGTGGTCGCTTCCCATACCCGCACATAATCGAATTTTGCCGATGTCAGCCAACCAACCTCTTCTTCCGTGAACGTGCCGATGTCGCCGAAGCTGGCACCATTGGAGAGCCAGACCCATTCATTCGTCCGCGGCACCCATATTCCGTCATACGTGACCTTGTGCTCCCCGTTATAGTAGATTTTCATGTAACCGGCAGTCCACTCCAGCCCGAATACGTTAAAGCCAGCATGCAACCCCGGCGTGGAGTATTGCTTGGTGCTGGCCTTATGATCCGAGCCATACCCGTCAATATGGACCACCGACTTGGTATAATCACCAAACCATGCCGATTCGAATATATCAACCTCTGCACCATTGTGGGCATCACCAGTAACAACGGGCGGATGCATCTCGTGCCCCTGCAACCAGAACGCCGTATGCGTGTCCTTCGTGGTATCGCCAATCTGGACCCGTGCTTCAAAAAAGCCATACGTCGGCTCAAAGATATTCCTCGTATTGATCGAGCCGCAATACATCGTCTCGAAGTCATGCTTGACCACATCGAGCACCAGATTGCCGTCTTCGAGTCGGACATTTTCAGGCTTCCAGAACCACTTGTTGATGCCACGATCGGTTCGTGCCGCACGACTCGAAGGGCTATTATCGATATTCCATTTATTCGTATCCACGGCGGTACCATTGAACTCGTCACTGAAGACCAGCCGCCACGCCTGATGACCTGGGTAAATGGGCAATGCATCCGCTGGCGTATCAAGATCAACCATAGGATCAATCCACTGCGCATAAAGCGTCGTGTCGGCCGTGATCGCGAATGTCGCCCCAGGCGCATAAGCGGTTCCGCTCCCGTCAGCCTGCGTATTCCAGTTGGCAAAGGTATACCCTGTCCGCACTAGGCTTCCAGTATTGCCCAATACCGTAACTTGCGTATCGAACGCATACGGGCTGTTGCTGTCAACGGGCACATTCCCGCCCGTCGCACCGTTCGCATCATAGGTTACCACATATTCAGGGGCTGTGCCTGCCGTTATGACCGAGACAACCGCCGAGGGCGCGGTCGTATTCTGCTTCGCACTCCGATCGCGTGCTACGACGGTATAACTGTACTCCGTGCCGGGCAGCAGACCGGTATTAAGGTAAATCGGACTCTCCTGCCAGCCGCTATCGCTGCCGCCGGGACGACCCGTGAGCTCACTGAAGTAATACTCGACCCCGGAATCATCCGTGGCCGTGGTGGCGATCATCATGATCTCGGATTCGGCATTACCGGGCACCCCGATCTCTCCATGGATGCTCAAAGCATTCAATCCGGTGTTGTTGCCGCCGGAGGCACCCTCCGCCGTAATTGTCAGGGTGTACGTCTCTGAACTGCTGAGCGGCAAGGCCGGACTGAACACCACCGTTTCAGTGCCAGCCTGGCTCGCCACGCCATTGACAGTCACACTGCCGATCTGCCCGGAGCTGGACCCGACTACCGTGACAGTCCAGTTCACGGTCCGGTTCTGCGTCTGGAAAAAACCGTCATTGTTGAAGTGACGGTATACCAGAACCACTTCGCTGATGGTGGCCTCGGGCACGGTGAGCGATAGCGGTACGGGAACCGACCATGGGCCTTGATTATCGACATTACGGTTAGGCGCAAAATGATTCTGGGCATGCGACGTGTCAAATAGTCCATTCGGAGCATCCGTAGTCAGATCACCGGGATCGGCTAAACCATCCAGTTCCCATGGTATATTGCTGGCGGTTTTGCCACTGACCGTCCGGTCATTGAAATCGGTGGATGCCAGAACCGCCGGTTCCATACTGATACCGCCTGCAACCGGTGGCACAGCGAATGTCATGGGATCCGGCGAAGGGGGCGTATGGTCGGGAAGACCTGCCATCCCGGAGAGCAGGAGGCTGAAAGCCTGCTCATCATTTTCGAGGCTACCCTTGTGTGTAACCTGAATCTGCCACGTCCCGGGCTTGTTTGGACTCTCAATCAAAACCTGCTCAACATTGTCCGTACTGTTCGTGCCGGTCGTTGCTGGCAGACCCATCGCTTCCACAGTCCATGTACCTACAAACGGCATCACAAACGGTAGATATTCGGTTGCATCCGGCGCAATGATCTTAAGGTCGAGGTCATTGACGAGTCTTGGTATACGCGAATCATGGGTGGTGGTGGCGGTTCCGGCCGGATCGGTCCAGCAGAGGGTGACACGAATCGGCGAAACGCCATCCCAGTCAAATTCGTATGTTCGGGCGGGAACAGATACCGAAAGCACATCTTCGCGTATTCGGTTCTTAAAGGCATTTGCATGATGATCGCTAATCAGATCTGCGGCCTTTTGGACATTGATGAGCCCCCAACCATAGCGATAATCGGGACCGGGGTTCCCGATGCCGAAGGCACCGAGATCCGTGGCCGTGTGGATTATCAAGCCCTTCAGTGTGCTCGCGCGCATCGCCCCACCGTCGAAAAGATCGCTGTAAAGCTGTACAAGCAAAGCGGCTGACCCCGCCGCACTAGGTGTGGACATACTGGTGCCTTGTTTGCTTTCGTACCGATCATCTCCATAGGTGCTCGTGGAGTATACCCCCACGCCATTGGCAACAATGTCCGGCTTGATGCGACCATCGTCAGTCGGGCCGCGGGACGAGAATACCGCCACTGTGCCCTTCGCTGGATCGCGCTGACCGTCCGTAACGGCATCGTTGACCGCACCCACCGTCATGACATTCTTGGCGAGGGCATGGTCCATCATGTTCTCATAACCGTCACGGTACAGGCCGTTACCCGGCGGATGCGCAGAGGCATCGTAATTAACCCAACTGCCATGAATGCGGACGAGCTGCCCCTGCTGCGGATTGTTTTGATTCTCATTGCCGGCGGATTTGAATATCAGGTAATAGGGCGCATTATACGCAATGGCATCCCAATCACTCGCCCCCTCGCCATATCTTCCGAACGCTGGTTCGAATCCATGCTGGTCGCTACCGATCGACGTCCAGGTCCAGTTCCCGCTGACATACCCCCATCCGCCTGGGTTACCATAGCTGTGATTGGAAACATAGAGGCGATTGGTTTGACCAGCTTCGGTAGCGCCGGCAGCCATCATTTCGCTCATGTCGCTGACCCAATTATACGAATCGATCCATACATTAGGTGCCATCCCCTTGCTGGCAGGATCAACGCCTGCCGCGCCAATGGTGCCGCCCACATGTGTACCATGGTCGCTGCTACCCCCACTATCTTTGATGGTCACGCGCGACACGCCGTCCACCTGAAACTCCTGATGGGTACTGCGAACGGCCCCCTCGTCCCACACACCAACCGTCACCCCGGAACCATCCAGACCATACGGTGCTGCATGCAGCAAGTTGGCCGCACTCGAAATGGCCGCATTGACATTGTGCGTTGCGTAGATAATGAAATTACCTTGAGCATCCAATCCCATGATCTCGGTTACGGTTCCATCAGGTTCCACCTGACGCATCGGAATGCCCATGGCATCCGCCTTCTCACGCGCACGCTCCCTGTTGGCAATCTCGATCGCACGAATTCGCTCCACCGCCCGCGCACGCTGCTGCGCATTGCGCCAATCAATCCCGCGATCCCGCAAAATCTCGCCAGCGCGCGCTCGCCCTGGTGGCTGCACGGGGGGCCCACCCGGCGCATCGCCCGGCGGTTGCGCCACCGCACTCGCGCCAGCAAGCAGCAAAGTCGATGCCGCCATCCAGGCAAACACAAAGGCCGGCAAATAAAACCGGACACGGGGTAAAGCACGACGTGCGAGACGTAAAACCATAAATTTTCCCTCAAACCGATTGCCTTTATCGACAATCAAGTGAGGATACTACCACAAAACCCCAAACTTGTAAATGATAATTCATGACATAAGCATGACGATTAGTGACGTCTGGGAAATAAAATTCCACTGGGCCAGACGCACGAGCAGCGAGCTTGCGAGCAACAGGCTCGAGCCTGCGACGCAACGGGCCCAAACTAGCCAGTAAACTTCATGTTTTGCACACTTACTCGAACACACTTACTCGCCTACACTCACTCGACATCATGAGCGCTGACTTTCGATCAAGCGTAAACGATCAAGTGTACGCGATTAAGTGTATGAAGTTTCATCATGCATTATCTGGGGGCACCCCGGGGCCCTCACCAACCAACATCATGGATAACAAAACTTTCATCTGTCCTCCCTTTGGCTGTACTTTGCTTTTTTTCATGCATTTGACAGCATGTTGTCAGCTTTTATCGACTGCCTTTCCCAATAACGCACCAACATCAGCAATGCGTCCCACACGCGACAAGCGATCAATATCAAGCGGCGGCCCCGCATCCGCCGCAAGCGAAAATACCAGACTCAAGCTTCCTTCACTCAATCGCGCTTCGGGATCCACGCTAAAATGCAAGGGCTGCAACGAAACTGAAGTATCCTCATCTTGCAATTTGCGGGCAATATATTCCATGGGATCCGATGATTCCTCCGTGTACGATACAAGCACTTGCTGGCAACGCTCTTCACGCAGCCACACCGATGCCAAAAGGCAACCTGTATAGAAGGGGTTTACAAAATCGGCAATGGTGCTGGTGGGACCACGACTCCCCAGCATAATTGCGACATAAGCTGCCGCTGCATTATGTACCGAATGCGAAAATCGGGTTGGCGAAACACCAGCATCACCAAAATCAAGAATCTCATCCAGAAAGGCAAACGTTGTATGATGTGGACCCAATGCCGTCGTCGCAATAATGCCCAATTCCGCGTACCCCGCCTCCACGGAAAGCCCCGCGTCAGCCATGGCATCCCAACCCGATAAAGCCGCCATCTTGCTGAAACGATCCGCACGCCGCAATTTTTTCAGCACCTCCCGATCACGGAGAGCATCCGCCGGCAAACGGTATATATGTGACGCAACACCCGATGTCTCTGCAAGCACATCCTGCCCCCCCCAGCCACGCCCCGATGGGGTTATCACGCCACTACCCAGCACATTTAATGCGATCCGCATGCAGACCTCCCGAATACAAGCGCAGAATTATTCCCCCCAAACGCAAGGGATGTTGAAACCGCATAGCTCCCCGTAACAGAGGTGACCTCACGCACAGGTGCTAATGGTATAGACGGATCGCGATGTACAAACCCCGCACTGCCAGGAACCCAGCCCTCCCGTAAACTCAATAGGGAAAAAACCGCTTCCAAGCCACCGGCTGCACCGAGCGTATGCCCTGTAAACCCCTTGGTCGCGCTAACCAGACAATCCGAGCCAAAAACATCGGCTAACACCGCCCCCTCCACAACATCATTGGTTGGCGTAGCCGTTCCGTGCGCATTCACGAAACCAATCGCCTCCGAGGATACGCCGGCATCCTGCAATGCAAATAGAATCGCAGCTCGCAAGCCACTGCCATCCTCGCGTGGCGCAGTCAAATGATACGCATCGCCAAACGTACCATACCCGTTGCAAGTCAGTAGCGACGCTTTGCCACGGCGCTGCGCCCCCGCAACCGTCTCCATCAACACGACACCCGCACCCTCTCCAAGATTTAAACCACGACGATCACGATCAAAGGGCGCACAAGGTGCATCGCTCATGACACCAAGAGCATGAAATCCGCTCAGCGGCACCCGACTTAATTCGTCTGCCCCACCTGCAACGACAGCATCACATAACCCGGCGCGCAACCACCCCAATGCAATACCAATTGCATCGGTCCCTGATGAACAGGCGTTCACAATCGTTAGCGCAGGCCCCAAAAAACCATACCGGCGCGCAACTGCCGCAGCTACATTACCACGCAAATATCGATGCACCGCCATCATCGGTGCGTCCCCGGATGCACGCAAGGAACGGTAAAAATCAATGTCGTTCAACTGCGATGCCACCGTCGTGCCTAAACATACACCAACACGCATCGTGCGATCCGCAAGATCAAACGCCGCCTCCGACAAAGCCTCATCAATGGCCCAAAAGGCAAGTTGGAGCGTTCGCATATCTTCAGGGGCCTTTGCCGCCACATCGGCATCAACAGCAAAAACCGGCTTTGTGATTTCTGTTTGGCATGCAGCAGGGTCGCCAACAAAACGCTGGCCTTCCTGTAAATGTAAAAGCGTGTCTGCACAGGAACACCCTGCTGCGGATATAACCCCCATTCCCGTGATACAAACTGGGCTCTTCGACACTCCAAATCCTCCCACAGTTACATGCAATATAACACAAGACTGCCTTGCCTGCAGTCTCCCACTCTCTTGCAACTCTTGTCAATCGGTTCCTGCTATGACTGCATAACCGCCGTCGCGGACAGGCCCGTTGCTGGGTCCTCGAGACCGTTTCCAGAGAAAATCGTTTTGCACCGCCTGGATCGAACTGATAATAATAACCGATGTCATTAAAAAAATAGCTCTTTGTTGTATGATCGCGCGAAACTTCATGGCTCATTTGTTGTAAGGACTACGCCTTGCGAACGAATCCACTACAATTATCAAGCGGGAATCATCATGATTCACAAAACAAAGGGGGAACACTAACATGAAAACAAAAATGCTTATTTTCTCGGGTTTATTGCTCATGTCGCCTGCGATAACACAGGCAGAGGTAACACCTGATCATCTCTTACAGGCTATTGAAGAGATGAGCCCGGAACAAGTACGTTCGTTACACCAAACACTAAGACAAAAGCATTCCGCGGCACCTACTTCTAAAAGACATGCCAAAGGCAAGGCACTCGATGTGGGTTTCTCGTATTCGTCATTTGACACCGTCAACCTCTCTTCGGTCACACAATCAGGGGGGAATATGAATTTGGATGATGTCAGAGGTTTTGACATAGGCCTCCTATGGCGACCCGCCGGCGAACGCTTTTTGCTCGGATTTCGTTTCGGGAATTGGATGGCAAACGATTCGAACCTAGGCGAAGGTGGCTATACCCGCGCCGATCTTAAAGGCGGATATTTTTCCGTGGCCGCAAACTATCAATTGGTTCGATCGGACGCCTGGATTCTTTGGGCAGAAGTTGCTCCGGGTTTCGGAAATATCGACCTGAAGACCATCGATACACCAAACGAAGCGGCAACAACGTTGCGCTTTTTTGACGGTTCGTTCGTGCAGGCAGATCTGCAGGCGGGAATCTCCTATCGTTGCCGCCCCCATGTTACCGTGTTTCTCTCCGGCGGCTACCGCTTTGCGGAATCCATCAATCTTGAGGAAGGGGGGCGCAAAAGCGACCTTACATTCGATGCCAGTGGTTTCACCGGAAAATGGGGTATCGGCTTCAACTTCTAGCAAATTACATGATTGGGTATGTAGCCGTAGCCGTATACGAGGACAAACGTATAAACGGCAAAACCAACGCGGCAAAAAAATGTGTACAAGTACTGCAAAAAACGTTAGATGATGGGTGTGCTTTGGGCTTAACACAGACACAAGAACGGACTAGGACTATGGTCCCGCAGTGCAATCAAAGGAGAGTACGATCATGAAAAAATGCAGTCTCGTATTACTTGCCGTTGTAGCGCTTCTGTATTTTCCCATACAAACCCAAGCCCAGGAGGTCACCAATAGTGGTGGCGTGGCGGGTTTCTTCGTGGGGTGCTGTTTTGGCATTCGCACGGCCGGACAATGGAACGAAGGAAAAGACCTGCATTTCCGTGACTGGGGGCGCATGATTCCCTTCGTGAGCCTTGTTATCGCAGTATGGGATGGCATTGACGGTGCTCAGGGAATCACAACGTCTGACCTGCAGGAACAATACGGCGCACAGTACTTCTAAGTCCAATGTCGTGGACACAATATCCTCACGTGCTCGCTAAGGTAACGGCGAGCATGTTGTTTTGCACGATTGCCACCTATGCCACAGAAGCAGTTACGGCGCGCTTGGCGCGTGATCTCTATACTGAAGGCGACTGGCACCATGCCTATATCGAAGCTACCCGGGATATGCATAAAACCGGGCGGCATAAAACATCAAGTGCAGCCATCGGTCATTTAGCAGCTTTACGACTCCAACCGAACCATACGGCACATGCCGATGCACTTGAAAGATGGCTCTCCCGCAATGCCGATCATGCCAAATATGATTGGGTTATGGCAGAGAGAAACAAGGTGAATGTATCTACCAAATCAGTTCGCAGAGGTGGTATTATAGGCCGGATCGCGCGTGGTGTGATCGGATTCTATCAAAATCAAATCGGACGAGCTATTGGACAACGCTGTTCCATGCAACCATCTTGCTCACGCTACGCGCTTGAAGCTTTCCAGCAATACGGACTCGCCGGCATCCCCATGACCGCAGACCGAATCATTCGCGAGACCGATCATATTCGCTATCGCATCAACCCAATCATGCATAATGGCCGCGAACGCTATTATGACCCCGTCTCCGCCCACAGCCATTGGTTCCGGAAATACCAACCATGAAATACATTTCTCTTATTATATTGCTCCTGACTCTCGCCTCCATAACCAAAGCCCAAAACCATGGCCTCGCCTTGCAACTCCAACAAGAAGGTCGACACCGCAGTGCAGCCGTCGAATGGCGCCGGCTTGCTCTGCAAGCAGAAATTCCCGAAACACAAGCAGGATATTATTGGATTGCAGCTTACCAATATCTGCAAATCCGCGATCTGATCGTCTCAGAAAAAATGCTCGATGCGGCCGAAGAGGCATGGTTTCCGATCGAGGATGTTGCCCTCATTCTGCGGGCTGAAACAGCCATGCAGCGTAGAGATCGTGACGCGGCTACCTTTTACTGGTCAAGCATAAAACGGGCCAATTACAGCCCCGAAGCCACCAGAATGGCGCAGCGCAACTTAGCCATGCTTGCCATCCAGCAAGGAAACCTCGCACAAGCACGCAACGTACTGGAACAAAGCCCCGAAAACGAGCGGCAAGCACTATACGCTCTGGAGCGATTCGAAGACAGACGCGACAAAAGTCCACGCCTTGGCGGACTTCTGGGTATGATCCCCGGTATGGGCTATGCGTATTCCAAAGAATATGGCAACGCCATGCGGTCTCTTATTCTCAACGGCATCTTTATGTACGGCATGGTCGACGCCGCACGCAAAGACCAGTGGGGCGCCTTTGCGGCAATAAGCTTCTTTGAGCTAACCTGGTACGCAGGCAGCATCTATGGCGGCGTGGATGCCGCGCACCGCTATAACCAGCAGCGTCGCGAACAGCTCATCGGTGAAGTCACCGGCAACCCCCAATTTGCCCCAGACTGGCGCGCCATCCCCAACATCTCCCTCGAATTCACATTTTAATGCAGGATACAGAATTCCAATAACGGCAAGCTGTGCGAGATGGTTACATTACAACCAATGCCGTGCAGTAATCATGATCCTGAAGGAGCCTCACCGATACCCACATAACGATTTGTGACATGCGATAGAAAATGTTTTCATGCCACAATAAGTTTGTTAGACTTCATGTTACCTGTCTTCAATAGCTGTAGCGAGACAAGCAAATGATCCATATAGAAAATCTGACATTCCAATATAAGGTCAGGAACCGAACCACCCCAACGATTCGGATCCCCGCGTTGCGCATCCAGAAGCACCGCAAAACCATGCTATCCGGCAAAAGTGGCTGCGGCAAAACCACATTGCTCAACCTCATGACAGGCATCTTGCGGCCACAATCTGGAAGCATCCACATCGACAACCAGAATATTACCGGGATGAGCGACGCCGCAAGACGCCTCTACCGACTGAATCATATCGGGTATGTCCTACAGGAATTCTCCTTAATTCCCCACTTGAAGTTACGGGATAACATCAAACTACCGTTTTACATTAACCCCGACTTCAAATGGAAACGTGAGCATCAAGACATGCTACACAAGTTAACCCAGCGCCTGCGCATGGAACCGCTGCTTAAGAAGTACCCCACCCAGCTCTCTGTTGGGGAAAAACAGCGCGCATGTCTCTGCCGGGCGTTAATAACAAGCCCTACACTCATTCTGGCAGACGAACCTACCGCCAATCTTGATGAGGAAAACCGGGACGAAGTTCTACATATTCTCGATGACTACATACATACCGAGCAGGCAACGCTCATTATGGTTTGTCACGACAAGAGCATCCAGAACTGGTTCGACGACCACATTTCTTTCAAGGACATCAATCATGTTTAAAATGACATTTTATCATTTGATGCGCAACAAGCGCACCACGATCCTGATGATCCTCGCGCTGAGCATCACCTTGTATTTCCCGCTCCTTAGCAATGCCCTTTCCCGTATCCTATATACGCAAATGATGCGCCGCGCCGAAGAAACACCTTTAATCGTGGTGGCCAAAGGATCCCGGTTTGTGGCTGTTCTCAACACCATTTACTTCCAGTCAGAAACGCCGGACCCTCTCCCCATGCGGGTCTACAACGAGCTGAGAAGGCGCGACAACGTACAGGCCATCCCGATCTACAATATGTTCCGGGCCAGAGTTCCCATGCATAATGCTTTCGAATCCATTCCCATTGTTGCAACCACGCACGACTATTTGCGTTTCAGAGGGCTAACCCCCAAGCAAGGGAGTCTTTTCTTCCTCCCCGGCGAAATTGTGATTGGGCATGAACTTGCCGAGCAATCCGGATTGCAGGTTGGTGATACCATTCTCTCGGAAATCTCCAGCCTGATTAACCTCAACGCCATTTATCCGCTCTCGCTTACCATCACCGGCATTCTGGAGAAATCCGGTACAGAAGATGATGGTATGATCTTCTCGGATCTCAGATCCGGCTGGATCATGTCCGGCCATTTCCATGGCCACGGAACCCCCCTGGAATTAGGCGAAAACTACATCTTAACGGCAGAGGAAAACGTTGCGACCATGCGGCAAAACGTCATCACGTACACGGAAGTGACCGAGGAAAACATCAGAAGCTTTCACTTCCATGGCGACCAGGAGGAACTACCGCTCACCGCCGTCATTGTGATTCCGCGTGACGAACGTAGCCTGGTCATCACCGCCGGGCGAATTAACGCACAAGATCGCTACAGTGCCTACCGCCCTAGCATCGTAATGGAAGAGTTTTTCGGTATCGTGTTCGCCGTTAACCGCATCTTCAACAGCTATTTTGTGCTGGTGATGACTGCCGTAGTCTGTTTTATTTCCATCATCATTCTGCTTTCATCTCGATTGAGAAAAGATGAATTCAATACGATCAAGACGTTGGGAGGTAGCCGGTTTGTCGTGTGGAAGCTATATTGCTGTGAGTACAGCATGCTGCTCGTGTCCGCCATGCTGCTGGCCGCACTACTGACGTGGCAAACACTTGCAATCGTCAAAAACATGCTTATGTAAAAGGAGGATCTGTGATGAAAAAACTCGCTATTGCCGTAACCACACTCGCATTGGTCGCCGGTTGTTCACAACAAACCGAAGTTCCCGATGCAACCGCAAGCCGCTCGCTGACAATCTACACAACCATGGCCCCCATTCATTTTGTCACGCGCCAATTACTGGGAGAGTCGGACACGATTATCAATACGGTTCCTGCTGGCGAAGACGTGCCAACGTTCATACCCGTCCGAACCATGCTCATGGACATGGTCAATGCGGATCTCATCATTCTCAACGGCGCCGGTTTTGAAGAGTGGCTTGATGCCGTAAGCCTGCCCGATTCGATTTTATTCGACAGCGCGCATCCTTTTAAAGATGAATGGCTCGTTTATGAAGAAATTGTGCATTCGCACGGCGGACAGGACGATCATTCGCACGAGGGGTATAACGGGCACACCTGGCTATCCCCGCACTACTTCCGCAAACAGACCACCGCTATTTACGAGAAGCTGAAAACGCTGTTGACAGAAGAAGAACAGCAGGAACGCAACCTTTCGGCAAACTTCCAGAACCTGTATGCCCAACTTACCGCACTGGATGAAAAGGCGCGCGTGGTCCTCGAGCCCTTGCGTGGAACCACACTTGCCGCCACGCACCCCACCTATGACTACGTGGCGGAAGCGTACGGATTCACCATCTTCAATGTTGACATCGATCCGGACGAAGAAGAGATCACTGGACACATACAGCGGGAACTAGAGAAGATCAAGCAACAGCAGGAAAGCACGCCCATCACATTTCTGTTGTGGGAAGAGGATCCCAGCGAAGTGCTTGTAGAAGCCGTTACAGGTTTAGGGTTAACCAATATCGTGTTCCCTCCTTTAGACGATGTGGAGGATCCCGACTATATTTCCGGAATGGAAGATATGCTGCAGCAACTCGCAGAAATTCTCGCCAACCAGTAGATACAAACTGCAGACCACAAGACTGGAGTCGCGGCGCCCTCGCCGCGTAAGCTCTTGTCTGTAACTTCATTGTTATATACAAGATGTTGTGGTCACATTTTCGATTCGACACGATATGAAAACATCATGGAGTGCGGTGACGAGCGAAGCGAACTCACCGCACTCCAAAAGAGAATGCGCAGCAACAAGCTCAAGTTTCATCATGCATCATCTTGGCAACCCAAGTGCGCTAGCTCACCTGTGATTTTCAGTTGATTATGACTCGATGTATGATTACACTTTCAGTGGTCATAATTTTTACACAGAGTCAATAGAATGAAAAAAATCAAAACCATCTTATTAGGAGTTCTGCTTACAACACCTGTTTTGCCGGCACTCCAGGCATCACCCCAGAATATGCCAACGAATGCGATACCGCCGCAAGTCCTTGCATCCGACCTGCCGTTCACCTTCGAAACCAATGCCAACGACGAAATCCGCTGGACCACATACTACGTTTCCACCAATGAATTTGCAGCATATCTGCATAAGGATTTCACGTTTGAAAGCGAAGTACCACTACGCGAAGATCTAAAAAATGCCATCCAAGCGTTTTTCAAGTCGGATTACCAGAACACATATACCGTCCTCAAATTGACGTCCCATGATGAGGATCATATTTACGATATTATCGAAAGTGCATATCATCGGCAGCTTTTGTTTGACACCTATCAGGAATATATGGAGATGCTGACAGAGCTCGAGCGAATGGGATCCTACATTCTGATCAGAGATGTCGATTTCAGAAGAATCACCGTTAAAAAATTTGAAAACAACATCCTGACCGTTGAAGCGGTTTGGACCGTAGATGCACTTCTGCATCACGTTACACACAATCACGAACAACAAAATGCCAACTGCGTGCAGTTTATTATCGAAGTATCGAACAACAACGAACTTAAAATCCGATCCGCGAATATTGTCTCGATCGACCGCTTCAACATCTATCAGTAGACCCTCTTTACACGTTGGCAAAGGATTGCCGCTTCGTTGTTGCCTGTCGGAAATGTCGAGGCCTCGCTTGCCAGCCGCCTCCATATGCATGTCGGTACACGGTTTGAGGGCGGCAATCCTTTGCCGCTGCCGATATCGCCCAATATCTATTTACTCTGTCGTGCGGAAATAAGGATGCGCGCGAAATAGCTGGCGGGTTGTGATCGAATACCGATCGTCCTGATTTGCCAGCTCTTCGTTGTATTGCTGTACAATCTTGTCGCGAACCTCATCCGTTAAGGGGGTATACGTCCTGGAAACCACTTGAACCAAATGCAGCCCCTCGCCCGTCTGGATGATACCAAGCTCCCCTTCCGGGATTTCCAATACCTGTTTGGCGAAGTTATATCCATACAGATCCTGATACGTATCAGAAATATCAACCCCGGATCGACGATAGCTATCCGAATGCTCTTGTGCTAGATCTTCCATGGACGCACCTTGCTTGATCAAACGTTTGAGTGCTTCCAGGTCATTGCGTGCCGATTCCAAATTCTCTTGATAAGCCGTAAAATCGAATGCGGTTATAGGCGGTAGCTCTTCTGTAATCACATAATACGCACGGTCCCTTTCAGGTGTTTCCGTAACCCAATAGATATCAATGGTATTCCAAGGCCCTTTCATGACGGGACTGACCTCGTGCAAGGCCAGACTTTCCAGTTTGTCGGTATACGCACGAACCTCGCCCCACCTGCCAACCGCTTCTCCATAAAGCTCAACCAGATCAACCCTACCACTCGTTTGCTGGCGCTCGGATTTCGCGGTGGCAGACAACGCATAAATCGGAAAATTCTCCGCCCCATCGGCGATAATACGCTCGCGCAATGCATGCATCTCCTGCCGAATTCTGGCTTCCTCGGCGGCTACATACTCCGCGTATCCGGGAACAGAGCGCCCCCGAACGCGCCGCCTTCTTACCCATTTGAAGATTTCCCGCACTTCATCCCGGACACCATTGTAGCCATACTGCGCGTAATACCGCTTGATGAGCTGGTGCTCCGGAAGAGGGGTGGCACGCCGATGCGCACGCGATTTGCGAAAATCATCCCGAACCTCTTCCATAATATAATCCGTGTAAACAGGAGATATCTCAAGCGGTACGGCAGATGCGGGCAAACGACGGTTAAAGCTGTTTACCAATTCCTCGTATTCACGCACACGTAACGCGAACTCCTGCTGCGCAGCCTCTTCCGAAATTTCAAGCTCATTCGTTTCCGCATACCATCCGGAAAGCACCATCCCCAAATAGTTTTCCACCAGAAACTTCGTATTGTGTTCCGCATACAACCAATCAATGTATTCTTCCGTGTAATCAGGAATGTTCAGATCCTGACCCGCAAGGACCTGTTTGGCCATATACGGTTCGATCACTGTCTCCAAGCGCTGCAGGACAAAGAGCGCATTTAATAACCTAAGCACATGTTGCAATTCCGGATCATCGCCCGAAACCGATATCGCATCATGCGCCACTTGGCGTGCTTCCAGAACATTCGCGTGTATATCATCCCAATTCTGAATCAAATAAAACACTTTGGGGTAAGCTTCCTTTATTCTCGGCAACGCGGCAGCCCGATACGAATCGTGCTCGACAACACCCTCTAATCGCCCCGTTTGTTCATGCCATGCATCCGTGCTTTCATACAGCCTCCCGCTAACTTCAAAGTAAAAAAAATGATCCAGCATAAGGTTCAATTCCTTTTCCACATCAACGCCCTTCTCCGTGAGTATGTTTCGAAGCTCACGACTTATCAGAAAGGATTTCTTCATTTCCGGCTCAAATCCGATTTTTCGATAAAGCCATTTCTTGTAATCGGTCTTCGGAAGATATTCGCCATCAATCACGGCAATTGCATCATCGGGCAACACGGGTATCGGGAAGTTATAACGCGTATAAACCTCTTCCACCGGATACAGAAGCATCGGCAGCGGAGGACAGCCTGAAGTGCTAAACACCGATAACAGCAAAATAAAAATAACGGGAGCTACCCAGCCGGACATACCTTTAAGTCTCATACGTCTTACCTCTTTCATCATAATATGGACGAAAATCGCTTTGCGCACCCAATACCATAATTTGCGCAACGCATTTTCAAAAAACAGTATCAAAACCTGATCGTGTATTATAGTCGTCACGCCATCCCCTGTCCAGCCCTTCCCGCACACCAGGTTGTGCATTTTTCGTTTTCAACTGACATCGGCAAACGAGAAAAACGAAAGCACCGAAAAACGAATCCCTGACGTCACAAATCATCATGCGCATGTCTCGCAGAATCATTGCGTTTGCAATCGGTTTATGTTAGGGTTTTGCTAGTTATATGTTAATTCGATCTACATTATGGAAACACCGCAACTGGAAAGGAAGCATCATGTCTGACAGCACCAACACAAGATTTCCCTTTAACCATCTTACCCTATTGCGAATTCCAAAACTCCTGCTGATCGCGGCAGTAGCTCTTGTCCTGACGGACTACGCACACGCCGAGGAGCGCGTCGTTGAG